>CBRGOK010000013.1:0-18720 GCA_967798035.1 uncultured bacterium | reverse complement strand
CGTCCCGGTGCCGGTGAAGACGATCGTCCCCGAGCCGACGACGGAGGCGCCGGAGGCGTTGCTCGTCCAGTTCCCGCCGACGCTGTGGGAGAGGCTCCCGAGGTCGAGCGTCGCCCCGCCGAAGACGGTGACGCTCTGGTCGACCGTCGCCGAGGCGAGGAAGGTCTTCGTCCCGTTCTGGATCCGCAGCTGCGCGAAGTTGAGGATCCCCGAGGCGGAGCCGGGACCGGGGCCGGAGAGGGCGACGATCCCGTTCGGGGGATCGAAGGCGGCGGTGCCGGACCAGTTCCCCCCGCACCGGACCTGGGTGTTCGACCCGAGGAGGGGGCTCGCGGTCGCCCCCATCGTCACGTTCCCCGCGACGTCGAGGATCTGGCCGGCCCCGACCCCTCCCGTCCCGGCGAAGGTCCCACCGGTCAGCGAGGCGTTCCCCGTCACGGTGAGGGTCTTGTCGGGGAGGATCTGCAGCGTGCCGCCCGTGAGCGAGAGGTTCCCGGCGACCGTCGTCGTGTCGACGAGCCGCGCGCCGGCCGACACGGCCATCCCCGGGATCGAGTTCGCGCCGGTGAGGGTCGTCCCGGGGCCCGTGAACTGGATCGTCCCCGGGCCGGTCACCGTCGCGCCCGCCGCGCTCGAGTTCCACGAGCCGGCGACGGCGTGGGCGAACCCCCCGAGGTTCAGGGTCGCCCCGGCCGCCACCGTCGCGTCCCCCGTGAGGGACCAGGCGGTGCTGGAGGAACGGACGCCGCCGGAGACCGTCAGGTGGTGGAACGCGGTCGTCGAGGCTCCCCCGATCGCCCCGCTCCCGGAGAAGGCCACGGTCGCCCCGCCGCTCGTGTAGGTCCCGCCGTTCGTCCAGTTCCCGGCGACGGTCGCCGTGCTCGAGGCCGACGTGACGAGGAGCGAGCCGCCGATCGTCAGGTTCCCGTTCACGGTGAGCGCGAAGCCCGACGCGAGCGTGAGGGACGCGCCCCCCTGGATCTCCAGGTCGGCGCAGACCGGATTCGACGTGAAGCTGGAGGGCTGATTGGCGGCCGGCACGACGAGGACGTCGGTCGACGCCGTGGGGACGAGCCCCGTGCTCCAGTTCGACGGATTGTTCCAGGAGTTTCCTGACGCTCCGGTCCAGAACGTCACGCCAATCGGGGGGTTGGCGAGGACGAGGAGGGAGCTCCAGACGAGAGGAGCAACCATCGGGGATTCCTTCCGGGCCTAAGGCTCTTCCGAGAGACCGCGCGCGGGCCGTCCCTCCAAGGCCGGACGACCCGGATGAAGCCTACCACGCGATTTCGGAATACCGAAACCGGCGGTCCCGCGTCGGGCCGGGAGGGCTAGCCGCCCGCCGCGAGGAGCTCCCGCAGTCGGGGGTGGTCGGGGGCGCGGTCCCTCGCGCCTCGGAGGAGCCTCTCCGTCCGCTCGCGGTCCCCGAGGGCGCGGGCGATCTCGAGCCCGAGGACCCACGCGTCGGCGGACTCCGGCCGCTCCTCGAGCACCCGCTCGACCTCGGTCAGCGCGGAGCCGCTCTCCCCGCGCTCGAACTCGAGGCGCGCGAGGAGGAGCCGCACGTTCCAGTTCCCCGGCTCGACCTCGACCGCCCGGCGCCACAGGGCCTCCGCCTCCCGCGGCTCCCCGTTCATCTCGTGGTAGCGCGCGAGCAGGGCGAGGGCGAAGGGCTCGCCCGGATGCGTGCGGAGGACCTCCCTCGTCAGGGCCGCCCCTTCCTCGAGGCGTCCGGCGGTCGCGGCGTGGACCGCCCGGGGGATGCGCCGGTCGATGCGGGGCGCCCCCCCGTGGAGCCGGTCGCGGTGGAGGAGGAGCGCCGCGCCGCGCACGACCTCCGGGGTGAGGAGGGCCCGCGCGGTCGCGGGGGTCCCCTCGGGGGGGAGCGCCCACTCGAGGGGGTCTCCCTCGACGACCTCCGTCCGGAGGGCGAGGAGCTGCGCCCGCGCGTCCGCCGCCGCGTCCTCCCCGCCGCGGAGCCGCTCGACCTCGGCGAGGAGGCGGCGGATCCCCGGGCGATAGGGGTGGGCGAGACCCGCCCCGCGCAGGTAGGCGGACGCCCGGACGAGGTCGTCCTTGGCGAGGGCTCCGAAGGCGAGGGGAAGGGAGTCGGTCCCTCCCTCCTCGACCGGGGCCTCGGCCGAGGGGAGGAGCGCTCGGGCGAGGTCGTGGACCTCCCGGATCGCCGGCGCCGAGCCCGCCAGGGCGAGCGCCTCGCCGGGATCCGGCCCGAGGGAGAGGATCGCGTGGGCGAGGGCCGCCTCCGGGACCTCCGCGCTGAGGTGCGCGAGCCCCTCCCGCACCGTCTGGACTTCCGCCTCCGACAGGGCGCGTCCCTCGGACCGGGCGGCGAGCGCCTCGAACGCGCGCAGCGCCCCGAGTCCGGCGCGCTCGAAGGGGGAGGCGAGCCTCTCGTCCGTGACGAGGAGGTCGTAGAGGCGCGCAGTGAGGATCCGGTGACCGGTCCGGCCGAGGTGGATCGGCTCCGCGAAGAGGGGGTAGGGCTCGAGGGACCGGAACTCCTCCGTGGGATCCAGGAGGGGGATCCCCTCCCGGCCCGCCACCACGCGGACGGAGGCCGCGTACGTCTCGGCGAGGGGGACCGCCGCGCGACGGTCCGGGTTGAAGGCGGGGACGATGAAGAGGGGGCTCGTCCCCGCCGCTCGCGCCTGCCCGGCGAGCGAGGCGAGGTGGGCCTCGAAGCGATCGAGGGGCACCCGCTCCCGGAAGTCGGGGGTCGGCACGCGCGGGCGCCCGGGCCCGAGGCGCACGAGGAGCCACCGGAGCAGATGGCTGTGCGAGAGGAGGCGCGCGAAGGGGCGCTGGAGCCCCTCGAGGACCTCCTCGTCCGTCCGCGGCGAGGCGCGGGTGAACTCGTTGTTCGACCCGAGGTAGGCGACGAGGATCGAGGGGAGGAGGGGCGCGAGCGAGTCGGCGAAGAGGCGGAGGCTCTGGGCCGAGGAGTAGCCGGGGCACCCCGCATTGACGACCTCGGTGCGCTGCGCCCCGAAGGCCCGCCCGAGGGCGTCGGAGAGGCGGCGGGGGTAGGCGTCGACGGGGCCCGCGCCGATCCCGAAGGTCGTGGAGTCCCCGAGGCAGGCGACCCGGAGGCCCGCGGCGCCCGGGGGGATCCTCCTCGCCGGGCCCGTGAACCCGTCCTCGAGGATCGCGAAGCGCCCGCCGATCGCGGAGCCCGGGACGAGGCGATACATCCTCCCCGGGTCGTAGGCGACCCCGTCGAGGACGACCTGGACCGGGAGCCCTTCGAGGGGGCGCAGCCCCCCCGCCACGCGGACCGCCCCCTCGGCGAGGGCGAGGAGACCGGTTCCGAGGAGGAGGGAGAGGAGGACCCGAGGCGCGCGGGGACGGCCGGCCGGTTTCAGTAGGGGATCGCGAGGTGGAAGGGGTTCGAGAGGACGACCGACGTCCCGTTGAGGACGAGCGCGTGCATGTACCAGTTCGTCCCGATCAACACCGGGTTCGACGGGAGGGGGATCGGCATCGACATCGGGGCGTAGAACGGCAGGTAGATCAGCCCGGGGCTCCCGCCGACCTCGAGTGTGCCGATCCCGGGGACGACCGTGGGTCCCGGCACGAGGTCGAGGAGGACGAGGGCGGGACCGACCGTGTTCCCGAGGCGGAGCTCGATCGTCTCTCCCGTGAAGGGGAGGCCGAGGTAGTCGAGGACGGGGGTCCCGGCGGGGACCGGCCCGTAGATCGCCTGGATCCCGGCGACGTCGTCGGGCTCGATTGTCCGGAAATCGAGCGCGTCGATGCTCTGGGTGAACATCGAGCATCCCGGGACGTTCGTGTGGCCGAGCCCGAGGGCGTGTCCCATCTGGTGCACACTCGAGCCCTGGAGGTCGAAGGTGCTCGGGGGCGGGCTGCCGCTCACGTCGAAGGGGAGGTTCCCGAACATGCAGGTCGCGAAGTACCCGGTCGCCATCGGGTAGCCGACGCAGGAGGTCCCCATCACGAGGACGCTCGCCCCCGGGGGGTAGGGGTAGGTCGCGAGACCCATGAACATGTACCGGAAGTCGGCGCCGCCGTCCTTGCCCCACTCCTGGGCGGCGAGGAGGATCGCGCCGACCTGGTCCTGCACGGTGCCGTTGCAGGAGAGGGGGAACGTCGGGTCGATGTAGAAGGGATGGTTCCTCGGGCCGAGGGAGGTTCCCCACAGCACGTAGGGTCGGGCGGGCGCCGCGAGCACCAGGGCCGCGGCGAGGAGGCTCGGGGCCACTTTCACGGTTCGGAAATTCCGGGAGGACGAGGCCGGAGAAGTATAGGTCGAGTTCCGGGAGTCGGCCACGCCGCCCTCAGTGTCCCTGCGCCTCGAGGTAGCGCTCCGCGTCGATCGCCGCCATGCACCCGGTCCCCGCGGCGGTCACCGCCTGGCGGTAGGTCGGGTCCATCACGTCCCCGGAGGCGAAGACCCCCTCGACGGAGGTCCTCGTCGAGCCCTCGCGCACCTTCACGTAGCCGCGCTCGTCCATCTCGAGCTTCCCCTCGAAGATCTTCGTGTTCGGCTGGTGCCCGATCGCGATGAAGACGCCGTCCGTGGGGCGCCGCCGCGAGCGGCCGTCGCGCACATCCTTCAGGACCGCGGCCTTCACCTTCCCGCTCCCCTCGTCGAGGACGTCCTCGACCGCGCTCCACCACTCGAAGCCGATCTTCGGGTTCTTGTCGGCCCGCTCCTGCATGATCTTGCTCGCGCGGAGCTGGTCCCGTCGGTGGACCACCGTCACCTTCGACGCGTACCGCGTGAGAAAGGTTGCCTCCTCCATCGCCGTGTCGCCTCCCCCGACGACGAGGACGTCCTTGTCCTTGAAGAAGGCCCCGTCGCAGGTCGCGCAGGCCGACACGCCGTGCCCCATCAGGCGCGACTCGTTCGGGAGGCCGAGGAGCTTCGCCGAGGCGCCCGTCGAGACGATCACGGTCCGGGCCGCGACCTCCCCCTCGTCCGTCCGCAGCCGGAACGGCCGCCCGGTGAAGTCGACCTCGCGGACCGTCTCGAAGCGGACCTCCGTCCCGAACCGGACCGCCTGCTCCTTGAAGAGGTCCATCAGCTCGGGGCCGAGGATCCCCTTCGGGAACCCGGGGTAGTTCTCGACGTCCGTCGTGATCGTGAGCTGCCCGCCCGGCTGCATCCCCTCGAAGAGGAGGGGCTCGAGGCGGGCGCGGGAGGCGTAGAGGGCGGCCGTGTAGCCGGCCGGCCCCGATCCGATGATGACGACGTTGCGGGGGGCGTTCATGGGGGGAGGTCCGGGGGGGTTAGATGCCGACGAGGACGTCGGTCCCCTCGACGCGGACGGGGAAGATCCGCGCGCTCACCCTCCGGTCCGTTACGGCCCGGCCGTCGCGGAGCGAGAAGGTCCAGCGGTGGAGGGGACAGGTGATCCGGTCGGCGGCGACCGCGCCGTCGCCGAGGGGGCCCCCCTCGTGCGGGCAGCGGGAGCCGACCGCCGCCAGGCGTCCGTCGACGTTGAGGATCGTCACGTCGTATCCCTCGACGTCGATCCGCCGGCGCGTGCCGGGGGGGATCTCCTCGCTCGAGGCGACGCGGACGAAGGTGACCATGGCGGGGCCGCTAGGGTAGGATCGCGCCGCGACGTTTCCAACGAGGCGGGGCCCGATGCGCGCGGTCGTCTACCGGAGGCACGGCGGACCGGAGGTCGTCTCCGCGACGACCCTTCCCCGTCCCGAGCCGGGTCCCGGGGAGGCGCTCGTCGCGGTCGCCGCGTGCGCGCTCAACCACCTCGACCTCTGGGTCCGCGCGGGGCTCCCCGGCGTGACCGTCGAGATGCCCCACGTCCCCGGCTGCGAGATCGCGGGCGCGCTCGCCGCCCTCGGCCCGGGGGTGCGGGGATGGGAGCCGGGGGAGCCCGTCCTCGTCGCCCCGGGCCTCTCCTGCGGGGAGTGTTCCGCCTGCCGCGAAGGGGACGACACATCCTGCCCGCGCTTCGACATCCTCGGCTTCCGTCGCGACGGGGGCTTCGCGGAGTTCGCCCGCGTCCCGGCCCGCAACCTCCGGCGCCGCTCGGCCCGCCTCACCCCGGTCGAGTGGGCGGCCGTCCCCCTCACCTTCCTCACCGCCTGGAGGATGCTCTCCACCCTCGCCCGCGCGTCTCCCGGGGAGTGGGTCCTCGTGATGGGGGCGGGGAGCGGCGTCGGGGTCGCCGCGATCCAGATCGCCCGCCACCTCGGGGCCCGCGTGATCGCCGCCTCCTCCTCCGACGCCAAGGTGGAGAAGGCGAAGGCCCTCGGCGCCGAGGCGGGGGTGAACTATGCGAGCGGCTCCTTCGCCCCCCTCGTCCGCGAGATCACCGGCGGACGCGGGGCCGACGTCGTCGTCGAGCACACCGGGGGATCCCTCTTCGTCGAGGCGTTGCGCTCCCTCGCCCGTCGGGGTCGGCTCGTCACCTGCGGGGCGACCTCGGGGGGGACCGCCCCGATCGAGATCCGCAGCCTCTACGTGAACCAGCAAGTCGTCCTCGGCTCCTACATGGGCGGCCGCCGCGAGCTCGAGGAGGTCCTCTCCCTCGTCGAGGAGGGGAAGTTGAAGCCCGTCGTCGACTCGGTCTTCCCCCTCGAGCGCGCGGCGGAGGCCCTCGCGAGGATGGAACGGCGGGAGAACTTCGGGAAGATCGTCCTCGAGGTCTCCCCCTAGTCATGGTCGGCCCCCGCGTCTTCGACGTCGAGCAGGCGAGCGCCATCGTCCCCGACCTGCGCCGGATCTTCGACGGCCTCGACCGCCTGCGCGAGAAGATCCGCGCGACGAAGCTGCGCGTGAACGCCCTCGAGATGATCTGGGGGGAGAAGCTCCACGAGCCCGACTGCCCGGACCGGGCGGAGTTCGCCCACTACCTCGAGGAGATGAAGCGCCTCGAGGAGGCGGTCCAGAAGGAGACGGAGAAGGTCGCCGAGCTCGGGGGCCTCGTGAAGGGGCTCGAGCCCGGGCTCGTCGACTTCTACGGAGTGCGCGAAGGCCACCTCGTCTTCCTCTGCTGGCAGCGGGGGGAGGACACGATCACCCACTGGCACCACCTCGACGAGGGGTTCTCCGGCCGCCAGCCCCTCTGACCCGGAGCGAATCCGATGAATGTCCGCCCGATCCTCCTCCTCGCCGCGCTCGCGGCGGGCTGCCGCGCCGTCCCTGCCGAGCTCGAGGTCGCCGACGCGAACTGGCTGAATGCCGACAAGGCCCCCCGCCTCGCCGACCTCCGCGGCCGCGTCGTCTGGCTCGAGTTCGGCTTCTCGACCTGAGGGGCTTGCCGCGAGATGGTGCCCCACCTGGTCAGGTGGCAGGACGAGTACCGCAAGAGCGGCCTCACGATCCTCTATGTTGAGAACGGCCTCCGCACGGAGAAGGAGGATGCGGAGGAGGAGGTGGAGGACGGGGACATGAACTTCCCCGTCGCCTGGGACGAGGAGGGGGCCGTCTGCGCCGCCTACAAGGTGAAGGAGTACCCGACGGCCTTCCTCGTCGGGAAGAGCGGCCGCGTCCTCTGGAAGGGGACGCCGTCTCCGAAGAAATCCGAGGAGCGCATCCGCCGGGCCCTCGGGATCGGCAGGACCTGACGACGGCGCGGTGAGCACCGCCTCCAGGAAGCCTGTCCCTTCTTCCACCCGCCGGGCCCTCCTCGCCGCCCTCGTTCTCCTGTCCGGCGTGGCGGGAGAGTGCCGCTGGCGGTTCTCCTCCAACACGAGCGGGCGCAATCGCCGGCCGCCGCAGTCCAACGACTCGCCTCCCCTGACCCTGGGCGGCCGTTCGGAGTCGGTCCTCCCCGTTCCCGGCGGGCGCGCCCTCCTCTATTCGATGACTCCGGGCGCCGACTGCACTGCGGAGATCCGCTGGCTCGACCTCGAGACGGGAATCTCGGTGCCCCTCCTCCACTGGCGATTCCGCCCGTGGCTCGAGCGCATCGATGGGGACCGGTTCGAGTTCGCGGACGGAGGATGCGAGCTGGTCCATCTCGTCTGCCGCTTCGGCGAGAACTCTCCGTCGGTACTCGACCCGAGCGACGTCTCCGCCCGCGGGCCCGCTGCACAGCGCCGGCTCGACGTGAGTCCGTCGAACATCCTCCGCTGGTCGGAGGGAGACGTGACGGTCGAGGTCCCTCTCGCGTTCCGGGCCGCCGGAGCGGTCTACGAACCCGGTTGGCCGGCTCCTCTCGCCTGGGACGATCGCGGCGACCTGCGGTGGGTCGACCTCGCGTCGGGCGCTGGAGCACCGGCCCTCCCGTTCGGGACGGACCGCCGGTAGCGCGCGCGGTCAGTCGACCGGCGGGAGCCCGAGGAAGGTCCCGAGGGGGGAGCCCTAGGGCCGCCCGCCCGCCGGCGCCCACGGCGGGGATCTCGAGGAGGTCGTCGCAGGCCTGCCCCCCGTTCAGGCAGACGAGGACCGTCTCGTTCCCCGGGTGTCCGTTCGGCACGAAGATCTGCGGATGGTCGAAGGGGGCCATCTCGTTGCGGACGCGCTCGTCCGTGAGGGAGAGGAGGAACTCGCCGAGCGGGTCCTCGTCGAGCTCGCCGATGTCGATCCGCGCGATGTTCCGGTCGAGGTTCTCGAGATTGACGTCCCCGAAGTCGCTCTGTCGGTCGTAGAACTCGAGCACCTGGCCGAGCGTCGCCTGGCCGCCGTTGTGGAAGTAGGGCCCCGTCAGCTCGACGTTGCGGAGCCCGGGGACCTTGAACGCGCCGTCGACGGCGACGCGGTCGCCGATCGGGCAGGGGGGCTCCGCCGCGCCCCCGCACGCCGGCAGCTCGGGCGCGAAGGGGAGACCCGCGAGCGCCTGGCGAACGAAGGAGAGGGGGAGGTCGTTCTCCAGGCCACCTCGGCCGAGGTCCTCGGTGGCGGGTCGCACCCCGATGTTCGAGAAGCCGTTGTCGAGGAACGCGGTCGCCGTCCCCGGAGCGAGCAGGCCGCCGGCGAGGACCGGCATCTCCTCGACCTCGATCAGCTCGAGCTCCTCTTCCCCTTCCGCGAGAGCCGTGAACGCCGCGTCGGTGAACTCGGGGCCGCCGTGGCAGCTCACGCAGTTGCCCGTCCCGATGTCCGCCGTGAAGACCGCGCCGGTCGACTCGGGGGTGCGGATGAAGGCCAGGAGGCCGCGGAGCGCCTCTTCCTCGAGAGCCTCGTCGTCCCCCGCCATGAACGCGTCGAAGGGGCTCTCGTCGGAGACGAGGGTCGACTCGTACATCTGGACGGCGAGCCCGAAGAAGAGCGGGAAGTTCATCTCCATCTGGGTGTAGCCGTTCGTGAGCGCGTTCGAGTTCCAGTACTTGGGCCGGAACGCCTTCCGGATGAGGTCCGGGTAGCTCTGGGAGAGGCCCGGCTCCGGCGCGAAGGAGTGGATGCCGAGCACGCTGTCCTCCTCGTGCACGACTTGGAGCCCGAGCGGCGTGAGGCTGTAGAGCTTCCTCGCGATCTCGGGGAAGGGGCGATCGAAGAAGGACATCTCGAGGTCGCTGCGCGGGGGGCCCACCGCCTGGGAGGCGAGGCTCGCGTTCGGAATATCCGGATGGATCTCGACGAGGGAATTCCCCTGCTTGACGAGGACCGTCGGCGCGGAATCGAGGGGGCCGATCACGCTCCCCCCGTTGAAGACGTTGTGCGCCCGGCCATCCCAGAAGTTCGCGAAGTTGAAGACGGCGTTGATCATCGTCGGGGTGTTGCGGGGCTCGACGCGCCGCACGCTCGCTCCCCCGACCTGGAAGACGCGGTCGGGGAAGGGGGTGCCGAGGTCCCCCGGCACGCCCGGCGTCACGCCGGCGAAGGTCGCCGCGAAGACCCCTTGCGAGGAAAGGACGTCGTCCGTGTCGAAGAGGACTTTCCGCAGGAGGAAGTTCTCCTCCTCGGGATCCGCCAGCAGGTGGAAGGGGAAGTCCGACTTCCCGATCTCGTAGTTGGGCCCCCCCTTCGAGCCCGAGGCCAGCGGATCGAAGATCGTCTGGAGGCGAGGGTCGACGTTTCGCAGGCCCGGGCTCAGCTGGTTCTTCGCGCGGGGGTCGGCCCCCGCGTGGAAGTGGCAGCTCCCGCACGCCTGGCCGTCGCTCCCGACCTGCATGTCCCAGAAGAACGCCTTCCCGAGGGCGATCGCCGCCTTCCGGGGCCCGTTGCCCGGCTTCAGGAACTCGGTGAGGTTCGGGGGAACGGGGACGGAGACGGAGCCGAGGGGGCCGAGCCCCGCGACGAGGGCGGCCTCCCGCACCGCCCCCGGATCCGGGTCGCCCGGCTCCTGCCGCGCGGGGGCGGCGAAGGGGGTGGACAGCAGCATCCCGGCGAGCGACGCACGGACCAGCGTGGACCGAGGCATGAACCCTCCATCGATGAGTTGTCGGGCCCCTCCTCGACCGGTGCCTCGCCATCGGCGAGGGACGCGGCACTCCGGAGGGGGGCGGACGTGCCCTTTCCTCCCCAGCAGGTTAGCACGGGAGGGATTTCGCGGGGAGGGGGCCCGCGACGGCGGAGGGACGGGCCGCTACTGCGCGAGGTTCATCGAGAGGAGGAACTCGGCATTGCTCTTCGTCTTCTTCATCTTCTCGATGAGGAGTTCCATCCCCTCGAGCGGGTTCATGTCGTTCAAGACCCGCCGAAGGACCCAGACGCGGCGCAGCTCCTCGGGCGTGAAGAGGAGGTCCTCCTTGCGGGTGCCGGAGCGCGTGATGTCGATCGCGGGCCAGATGCGGCGGTCGGCGAGCCGGCGGTCGAGGTGGAGCTCCATGTTGCCGGTCCCCTTGAACTCCTCGTAGATCACCTCGTCCATCCGGGAACCGGTGTCGATCAGCGCCGTCGCGACGATCGTGAGCGAGCCCCCTTCCTCCGCCTTGCGGGCCGCGCCGAAGAAGCGCTTGGGGCCACGGAGGGCGGTGGCCTCGACGCCGCCCGAGAGGATCTTGCCGGAGTGGGGGGCCTCGGCGTTGTAGCCGCGCGCGAGGCGAGTGATCGAGTCGAGGAGGATCACGACGTCGGCGCCGTACTCGACCATGCGCTTGGCCTTGTCGAGGACCGTCTCGGCGATCTGGATGTGGCGCGAGGGGGGCTCGTCGAAGGTCGAGGAGACGACCTCCGCGTGGGCGACGTTGCGCTCGAAGTCGGTGACCTCCTCCGGCCGCTCGTCGATGAGGAGGACGATCAGGTAGGTCTTCGGGTGGTTCTGGGAGATCGCGTTCGCGGTCATCTGGAGGAGGATCGTCTTCCCCGCCCGCGGGGGGGAGACGATGAGGCCGCGCTGTCCCTTCCCGATCGGCGTGACCAGGTCCATGATCCGCGACTCGATCCGGTCCCCCGAGGTCTCGAGCTGGAAGCGCTCCTGCGGGTAGAGGGGGGTGAGATCCTCGAAGGGGACGCGGGTGTGGACGGCGTCGGGCGGGGTGAAGTTGATCGCCTCGACGCGCAGGAGGGCGAAGTACTTCTCCCCCGGCTTCGGCGGGCGGATCGTCCCCGAGACGATGTGGCCGGTCTTCAGGCCGAAGCGGCGGATCTGGGAGGGGGAGATGTAGATGTCGTCCGGGCTCGGGACGTAGGAGTAGAGGGGGGAGCGCAGGAAGCCGAACCCGTCGGGGAGGATCTCGAGGACCCCCTCCCCGTACATGTAGCCGGTCCGCTGGATGCGCTCGCGCAGGATCCGGAAGATCAGGTCCTGCTTCTTCAGGCCCGAGACGTCCGGGATCCCCTCCGTCTTGGCGGAGGAGAGGAGCTCCTGGACGGTCATCTGCTGGAGCGAGGAGAGGTGCTGGCCGGTCTTCTTCGCCTCGTCGTACGCGCGGCGGCGCTCCTCCTCCGAGCGCGGGGCCTCCATGCCCTCCGGCATCGGCGGGGCGGCGACGGGGGCCTCGATCTCGAGCGGCATCTCGGGCGCCCGGTCCCGGGCGTGTCCCTTCTCGCGAGTCATCTGTTTTCTCCGGGTAAGGCGGCGCGCCGGCGGAGGGGGGGAAAGGTCGGGCCCAGGGGCCCGCGAACCCCCGCGCGGGGCCGCGCGAAGGAAGTCGGGGAGAGCCGGTCTCGGCCGGCGAGCGGCGGTCGCGTCATCGCACGCGAGGCGCGCGGGCGCGCGCCCGGTCGAGGAGCTCGGTGTGGAGGCGGCGCGCGGCGAGGCGGAGGCGCGCGCGCGGGCCCTCGTTGCGAAGGACGAAGTCCGCCCGCGCCTTCTTCGCCTCGGGCAGGGTCTGGGACGCCTCGCGACGGCGCAGCTCCTGCGCGCTCCACCCGCGGGAGGCGGCCCGGGCGAGGCGGGCGCGGAGTGGCGCCTCGAGGAAGATCGTCGCGTCGCAGACCTCCGCGAGCCCCGACTCCTCGAGGAGAGGGACGTCGAGGACGAGGAGACCCGGCCCCCGCGCGGCGAGTCGCGCCTCGATCTGGCGGCGGACGCAGGGGTGCACGATCGCCTCGAGGTCGCGGCGGTCGCCGGCGTCGGCGAAGGCGACGGCGGCGAGCGCCTTGCGATCGATCGATCCGTCGACGGCGAGGACCCCCGCGCCGAACCGGGCCTTCACGCGTCCCCGGATGTCGGGACGCTCGAGGCAGAGGTGGGCGAGGGCGTCGGCGTCGACGACCTCGGCGCCGCAGGCCGCCAGCTCCGCGGCGAGGGTCGACTTTCCCGAGGCGATGCCTCCGAGGAGGCCGACGACGAAGCGGCGCGGGCGGGGCCGGCTCACCGGGGTCGGCGCCGCCGTGCGCGGAGCGGCGGAAGGAAACGACAGGTCGAGGCGGATGGGAAGATCGCTGGCGGAAAGGGGCCGGGACGGCGGTCCGACGGAGGGGACCTCCCGGGCGCGAGTAGCGCGGCGACGCGCCCGACCACCGGCGGCGGTGCGTGAGGAGTGAAAGTTAGTCGGTCCGAGGCCGGTGTCAAGGGCGGTGACTTGACGCTTCCGGTGGGGCGGGTTACAAGCGGAATTCCTCTGTCGCGCAGCCGGAGGGTGCCGTCACCGACGGACCCTCCCCCGTCGACCCGCGCGGAATGCCCCCCCGCCGGAGACCGGGGCGGAACCCCAAACCGAGGAATCGACCACGATGGCCGCACGAGATCGCGGCGCCGCCTACGTCGGCGTCACCTGGTTCGTCGTCTCCCTCGTCCTCCTCTTCGGTGCCCTCGCCGGCGTCGCCATGCAGGCGAGCCAGGTGACGGACATCGAGACCGCGCAGTCGCGCGCGCAGCAGGATGCGCGCGCTGCCGAGGATGCCCGGGATGCCCTCGAGAAGGAGTTCTCCGACGTCGCCGCCGAGGCGGGGGCCGGGCGCCCGTTCGACGTCGTCGGCTTCCACGACGCGGACACGCCCGGGTCCCATCCCAAGCCCGAGGCCGCGCGGGAGGCGCTCGAGAACCTGCGGACCAGCTTCCCGACCGTCACGGCCGAGGTGAAGACGGTCCGGGACGCGCTCCCCCGGCTCCAGGAGGCGTACCGCGACCGCGGCCAGAAGGTCGAGACGCTCGAGACGGAGGTGCGCCGCCTCCAGGGCGAGCTCAAGGCGGGACAGGACGCGCTCGCCACGACGACGAGCCAGAAGGACGAGGAGATCCAGAGGCTGAGGAAGGCCCTCGACGACGCCAACGCGAAGGCGACGAACCAGGTCGCGGAGCTCGAGGGACGGATCGCGGGGCTGCGCCAGCAGAACCGCGAGATCGACCAGCAGAGCCGGGAGACGAAGACCGCCTCCGAGAAGAAGGAGGGGGAGTTGAAGCGCGAGATCGCCGTCCGGGAGGGGCGCATCGGCGAGATGTCGAGGAAGCTCGCCCCGATCACGAAGGAGCCCGACCGTCCGGACGGAAAGGTCGTCAGCGTCTCGGAGAAGCTCCCGATCGGCTACATCGACCTCGGCGCGAAGAACCGCCTCCAGCGCGGCGTGCGCTTCCAGGTCCGGGAGGGGGGCCGGCGCGGGCCGGTCAAGGGGTGGGTCGAGGTCGAGGAGGTCGAGCGCGACCAGGCGCAGGTGAGGATCTACGACGTCACGGACAAGTTCGACCCGATCGTCCAGGGGGACGAGATCTGGAACCCCCTCTACGACCCCTCCGCGGAGAAGGTCGCCGTCCTGCTCGGCCGCTTCTCGGGCCGGCTGAACAAGCCCCAGGTCGGGATGCTTCTCGAGAACGTCGGGGTCGACGTGCGCGAGAAGGTCGACCGGTCGACCGACTTCGTCGTCCTCGGCTCCCCCGAGGAGGCGGAGCTGACGGGGGAGGGGAAGCCCCTCGCCGAGACGGAGGAGTACCGGAAGGCCGAGACCTTCGGCTGCCAGATCGTCCCGCTCAAGGCGGTCGAGGCGTTCTTCCGCTTCTGACCGGGGGCTCGCCTCCGGCACGTCCGCGACGCGGGGTCCTCGGGGACCCCGCGCTCGCTTCCGGGGGAGACCGGTCGCGCCCGCCGCTATCCTCCTCGCCGCGATCCCCGTCCGACCCGCCGTGAAGCCCGACGAAGCCCGGATGACGATCGGCGAGCACCTCGAGGAGCTGCGCCGGCGGCTGATCGTGGGGCTCGTCGCCGTCGTTGTCGCCTTCGGCGTCAGCTGGGCCTTCAAGGAGGAACTCTTCTGGTGGGTGACCGGACCCCACAGGGTCGCGATGCGCCGGCTCGCGGTGCAGGGCCCCGAGTCCCGCCTCGCCCAACTCACCTATTTCGAGGGGTTCTTCACCTACTGCAAGGTCTGCTTGATCGCGGCACTCCTCGCCGGCGGGCCGATCCTCCTCTGGCAGCTCTGGAAGTTCGTCTCGGCCGGCCTCTACGAGAACGAGCGCCGGCACGTCACCCGGTGGATCCCTTTCTCGATCGCGCTCTTCGCCGCGGGCGTGCTCTTCGGGTACTTCGTCCTCATCCCGACGGGGTTCACCTACCTGGCGGGCTACTTGCCCGAGGGGGTCGAGCGCTCCTACCGGCTGGAGTACTACCTGAACACCTTCTTCGTCCTCACCTTCGCGCTCGGGGCGATCTTCCAGCTCCCCGTCGTCATGCTCGTCCTTTCCCGGATCGGCCTGATCTCCCCGGCGGGCTACCGGTCGAAGCGGAAGTTCTTCATCCTCTTCGCGTTCGTGGCGGCAGCCGTCGCGACCCCGGGTCCCGATCCGTACTCCCAGGTCTTCCTCGCCATTCCGATGATCGTCCTCTACGAGCTCGGCATCCTCCTCGCGGCGGCCGCCTACCGGGTGCGGCAGCGGCCGGCGGAGCAGGTCGCCGCCGGATAGCGAATGCGCGTCGTCCTGATCGGCCGCCCCGGGAGCGGGAAGACGACCCTCTTCAACGCGCTCGGGGGAACCCGCGCGAAGACGCCCCACGCCCCGGGGGAGGAGGGGGCGGTCGTCTCCGTCGAGATCCCCGACCCGCGCCTCGAGTGGCTGCGGGACCTCCACTCCCCGCGGAAGTACACCCCGGCGCGGATCGAGTTCGGGGACCTGCCGGGCGTTCCGCGCGGGGAGGTCCGCGGGAAGGCGGAACTCCTCGCTGAGATCCGGAACGCCGACGGTCTCCTCCTCGTCGTGCGCGCGTTCCGCGATCCTTCCTATCCCTACCAGGACCCCGAGGCCGGTTCACTCGCCGAGGCGCGGGCGGTGCGAGAGGAGCTCCTCTTCTCCGACTACGCGATCCTCCACGGCCGGGTCGAGCGCCTCGAAGGTTCCCTCAAGAAGCCGTCGAAGACGCGGGAGCAGGACGAGCGGGAGCTCGTTTTCCTGCGGCGCCTCCTCCACGCCGTCGAGGAGGAGGGGAAGGACCTCCGCGAGGTCCCGATGTCGAAGGAGGAGGCGCTCCTCGTCCGGTCCTTCGCCTTCGCCTCCCAGAAGCCGGTCCAGGTCGTCGTGAACGCCGAGGAGGGGCGCGCTCCCGAGGATCCCGAGGTCGCCGCTCTCCTCGCCGCCTTTCCGGGAGCCCTCCACCTCCACGCCCTCCTCGAGGAGGAGATCGCCCGCCTCCCCGAGGCGGACCGGGCGCCGTTCCTCCGGGACTTCGGGATCGCGGAGCCCGCGCGCGCGCGGCTGATCCGGACCGTCTACTCCACCGTCGGGCTGCGCTCCTTCTTCACCACGGGGGAGGACGAGGTCCGCGCCTGGACGATCCGGGCGGGAGAGAGCGCCGTCGAGGCGGCGGGGAAGGTTCACACCGACCTCGCTCGCACCTTCATCCGGGCGGAGGTGACCGCCTACGAGGACCTCCGCGCGGCGGGCTCCTGGCGCGAGGCGAAGGCCCGGGGCAAGCTGCGGCTCGAGGGGAAGGAGTACGTCGTGCTCGACGGGGACATCGTCCACATCCGCGCGGGGGGCTCGTGAGCCGGGCCGTCGTCCTCTCGATCGGGGACGAACTCGTGGGGGGGCTCTACCCCGACCTCAACGCGCCGCGCATCGCCCGCGGACTCCTCGAGATCGGCGTTCCCGTCGATCGGTTCCTCACGATCGCCGACGACGCCTCGGCCGTCTGCGAGGCCCTCCGCGAGGCGGGGGCCCGCGCGGACTTCCTCGTCGCGAGCGGGGGCCTCGGGCCGACGCTCGACGACGTCACGAGGGACGGAGCCGCCGCCGCCGTGGGGGAGCCTCTCGAGCTCGACGCCACCCAGCTCGCGGCGATCGAGGCGCGCTTCGCCCGGCGCGGCCTTCCCGTCCCCGAGAGCAACCGCCGCCAGGCCCTCTTCCCGAGGGGGAGCGCCGTCCTCGCGAATCCCTGGGGCACGGCTCCCGGCTTCCGGCTCCGGATCGGCCGCTCCCTCGCCTTCTTCCTCCCTGGCCCCCCTCGTGAGATGGAGGCGATGTTCGAGGCGGCCGTCCTCCCCGCGATCCGCGAGGCGCTCCCTCCTCGCCGCGACGCCTTCGTGCGCCGGCGCCTCCACGCCTTCGGCGTGATGGAGGCCGTGATCGGCGAGCGGATCGCGGACTGGATGTCGGGGGAGAACCCCAAGGTCGGCACCACCGTCCGCAAGGGGGAGATCACCGTCTCGATCCTCGCGCGAGGCCCGGACGAGCTTCAGGCCCGAACCCTCGCCGACCGCGCGGCGGAGGACATCCGCGGTCGCCTCGGCGAGGCGGTCTACGGGGAGGACGGGACCCCTCTCGCCCTGGCCTTCGGCCGTCTCCTGATCGAGAAGGGAATCACCCTCGCGACCGCGGAGTCCTGCACGGGAGGGCTCCTCGCGAAGTCCCTCACCGACACGCCCGGGATCTCCGCCGTCTTCCGCGAGGGATTCGTCGTCTACTCCAACGAGGCGAAGATCGAGCGCCTGGGCGTCCCGCCCGAGACGATCGAGCGCCACGGGGCCGTGAGCCGCGAGACCGCTCTCGCGATGGCCGAGGGGGTGACCCGCGCCGCCCGCGTCCGCCTCGGCCTGTCCGTGACCGGGATCGCCGGACCCGAGGGGGGGACCCCGGAGAAGCCGGTCGGCCTCGTCTACCTCGGAGTCTGCTTCGATGGGAAGGCGCGTGCGTGGCGGCGGCAGTACCCGCCCTCGGACCGGCGCCTCATCCGCGAGATCGCCGCGCGCGAATCCCTGAACCTCGCCCGCCTCGTCCTCCTCGGCCGCCCGCGGGAGGAGTGAGCGACGTTGTCCGGCCCCTCCGGGCCGCCTACGATCGCCCCGTCTCTGCCGGGTAGTGCAAGTGGTAGCACGCGAGATTTTGGTTCTCGCTATCCAGGTTCGAGTCCTGGCCCGGCAACCACCTCCCCCGTGCGCCGGCTCCGGATCCTCCTCCTCCTCGCCGCGTCCGGATGCGGCGGCGCGGATCGCGCGCGCGACCTCCTCCTCGTCACCTTCGACACGACACGGGCCGACCGGCTCGCCGCCTACGGCGGGAAGGATGGGGCGACCCCGCGCCTCGACGCCTTCCTGCGAGAGGCGGTCGTCTTCGAGTCGGCCTACTGCCCGACTCCGGAGACGCTCCCCTCGCACGCGACGATCCTCACGGGGCTCGAGCCTACCGCGCATGGAGTTCGCGGAAACGGGCTCCCTCTCCCGAAAGGCGTCCGGACGATCGCCGAGGCGCTGCGGGAGAAAGGGTGGGCCACCGGGGCGTTCGTCGGATCGGGCGCGCTCGACCCGAGCTTCGGACTCGCGCGCGGGTTCGAGGTCTACGACCGGGACTTCCTGCAGGGAGGGGAGGTCGACTTCGCCGAGAGGAAGGCGGGGGAGGTGAATGCGGCGGCGCTCGCCTGGATCCGCGCGCTTCCGAAAGGCCGGAGGTTCTTCCTCTGGGTCCACTACTTCGACCCGCACGCGCCGTACGAGCCCCCCGAACCGTACGCCTCGCGATTCGCCGGCCGCCCGTACGACGGGGAGGTCGCCTACGCCGACGCCTGCTTCGGGGAACTCCTCGACGCCCTTCGGAGGGAGGGCCGGCTCGAGGAAGCCCTGGTCTGCGTCGCGGCGGACCACGGCGAGGGGCTCGGCGATCACGGCGAGCCGTTCCACTCGATCCTCCTCCACGAGGAGACGGTCCGCGTGCCGCTCGCGATCGCGGATCGCAAGCGCTTCACACCTCGGCGCGCCGGAGGCGTCGTCCGGCTCTCCGACGTCGCGCCCACCCTCCTCGAAGTGCTGGGACTGGCACCCTTCCCGGCCCTCGACGGCCGGAGCCTCGCCCCGTTCCTCGGCCGCGGAGAGATCGACGAGAGGGCGGCGTACCTGGAAGCGAACCACGGAGCGACGGCCTACGGGTGGGCGCGGCTCCGGGGCCTGCGCACGAAGGAGTGGAAGTACGTCCGCGCGCCGAAGCCGGAGCTCTACCGGATCGCGGAGGACCCGCGAGAGGA
>CBRGOK010000012.1:0-19425 GCA_967798035.1 uncultured bacterium | reverse complement strand
GCCGCCGCGACCGCGTCGGGGCTCCTCCTCGCGCTCGCCCCGGACGGCGCGACCCGGTTCACGCGGGACGCGGGCCGGGAGGTCGTGTCTCTCCTCGCCGCGGATCTCGACGCCGACCGTCGCGACGAGATCGTGATCGCCCTCGGGTCGGGACGGATCCTCGTCTACGGACCGGGAGGGGAAGATCGGCTCGACCGCGCGACCGGGAACGTCACGTACTCTGTGCTCGCCGCTGACACGGACGGCGACGGCCGGCGCGAGCTCGTCGCCTCGACGCTGGGGCACGGGATCTCCGTGTACGCCCTCGACGGCACGCGCCGTTTCCGGACCAACACGCGCCACGGGATCTTCTCGCTGATCCTCGCGGACTTCGACGGCGACGGCACGCCGGAGATCGCGGGGAAGGAGACCGGAGCCCTCGTGGGCGCGTATCGGATCTGGAGGGACGATCCGCGCCCGGCGGCACGCCGCGCGTTCGTCGCCGCCATCGAAGCGGCCGGGCGCGGCGACGAGGAAGCGGCGGGGCGTGGCTTCGCGAACGCAGGCCTCGGCTGGCTCGCCCTCGACGACGTCGGGCTCGGTGTCCTCCGTGACCGACTCGACCGGCTCGATGGTTCCGGGCCGGCCCGCCGAATGGCCCGACTCCTCGGTCGAGTCCGCCCTCCGTCGGCGCGCGAATGGTGGGAGGGGATCGCATGGCTCGCGGGTCGCGGGGAGATGGGCGAGGCGGCCGCGCTCGCCCGCGCGCATCGCGTCGAGCTGGCGAAGGACGCGCAAGTGGGCCTGCAGATGAATGACTACGCTTGGAGGATGGTCGACCCGGCGAGCCCTCGCTCCGAAGGCTTCGCGCTCGCGCTCGCACTCGCCGAGCCGGCCGCCGAGGCGACGGGGCGGCGGCCCATGATCCTGGACACTCTCGCCCATGCGCTCGACGCGAACGGGAGGGTGACGGACGCGGTCAAGATCGAAGAGGAGGCCCTCGCGGGGTGCGTGCCCGGAGACGAGGCGCTCCGGGGCACGCTCGAGGCCGCGCTCGCGAGGTTTCGGGATGAGGCAGGGAAGGCTCCACCGGCCCCCGCGCCCCTTCCGCGACCGGGGGCGGGACACAGCGGGCGCTGACGGCCGCAAGGGGAGCAGGCCTCTGTTCCCCTTCGCAGCGACGAGGCGATCGGTGCGGCAGCAGGAGCCCGAAGGGGCGAAGTCGGAGAGGCCTCCTCGACTTCCGAGACACTCCATAGGTTTCACTCCCGTACAGGCGCGGGCGTCGGCGGGCCCCATTCGCTCGCGCCGAGGTGGCCGCCGTGCCCTCTCGCGGGAGTCCGCCGAGCGAGTGGGGGGAGAAGGCCCTTGCCGGGCGCCACGGACCCCTAAGATCTCCGCCGCCATGACCACCACCTGGAAGATCGCGCGCCGGGCCCGCGCCTGCGCATCGTGCGCCCGGGGGTTCGCGGAGGGGGAGGCGCACTTCTCCCTGCTCCGGCTGGAGGGGGTGATCGCGCGCCTCGACCGGTGCGTCGCCTGCTTCCAGGCCGCTCCCGCCTCCCCCGAGGAGTTCTACTGGAAGACGCGCTACGCCCGCGATCCGCGACGCCGCCTGGCGATCGACGTCGAGGCGCTGCGGGAGGCCTTCTCCCGGATGCCGGCGGAGGGCTCGGACCCGGGGCTCCGGTATCTCCTCGCGCTCCTCCTCACCCGGAAGAGGGTCCTCCGGCTCCTCGAGACGCGCCGGGGGGAGGCGGGGGAGCCCGACCGGCTCATCCTCTCACCGGGGAAGGGGAGCCCCGAGCGGCTCGAGGTCGTCGTTCCGGAGATGACCCCCGAGCGGGTCGAGGAGCTCCGGAGCCAGCTCCGGGTCCTGCTCGGGATCGAGGAGCCGGGGGCGGGGGGAGAGTCGCCGGACGCGCAGGAAGGAGCCGTGGACTCGGTGGGAGGAGTCCCTGGGAAAATGGTGGAGAACCCGTGAACTTCTCGCTTTAATCCCCGGCCAAAACGCTTTCAGCGCACGAGTTTCCGGAGGAATAGGGGACTGTTGGGATTTCCCGCTTGCGCGGTAAGTCGGAGGTAGGTAGATTGCGCCGCGCGTGGTACGAAGTGGACAGGAGTGGTAGGCAATGTTTGCTGGGGAGTCCCAACACTCCCTCGACGAGAAGAACCGTCTCGTCGTGCCCAAGCGCATCCTGGATGCGCTTGAGCGCGAGGAAGAGCGGGAGCGCTTCTACCTGACCCGCGGGATCGGGGGGTGCCTCTACCTCTTCACGGAGGCGCGCTTCTCCCAGATCTCGAGGGAGCTCGGGACGCGCGGGATCACGGAGAAGCCGCAGCAGCGCGCCTTTCGTCGGATCCTCTTCGCCTCCTCCCACCTCGTCTTCCTCGACGGCCAGAACCGGATCCTCCTCCCGGACCTCCTGAAGTCCCGCGCGGGGATCGAGCGCGACGTGGTCGTGGTGGGAGTCGGGGATCACATGGAGATCTGGTCGACCGGCCGGTGGGAGAAGTTCCAGGAGGAGATGGAGCCGCGCTTCGACGAGCTGGCCGATCTCCTCGAGGAAGGGGGGAGCGGCCGGCAGGAGGGCCCCCCCCGTGCATGAGCCGGTGCTCCTCGCCGAGGTCGTGGCGGGCCTCTCCGTCCGGCCCGGAGCCCGCGTCCTCGACGGGACGGTCGGCACGGGGGGCCATGCCTCGGCGCTGCTCGACGCGAACGCCCCCGACGGGGTCTTCCTCGGAATCGATCGCGACCCCCTCGCCCTCGCCGTCGCGCGGGAGAGGCTCGCTCCCTACGGAGGCCGCGTCCGCCTCCGTCACGCCCGATTCTCGGAGGCGCCCGACGCCCTCGACGCCGAGGGGATCCCGAGCGTCGAGGCGGCCCTCCTCGATCTCGGCGCCTCCTCGCTCCAGTTCGACACGGCGGAGAGGGGCTTCTCCTTCTCGGCGGATGGCCCCCTCGACATGCGGATGGATCCCGGGGAGGAGGGGGAGACCGCAGCCGACCTCGTCAACCGACTCCCGGAGCGGGACCTCTCCGACCTCATCTTCCGGTTCGGCGAGGACCGCCGCGCCCGGGCCATCGCGCGCTCGATCGTGAGCGCGCGCCGGCGCGGGCCGATCCTGCGGACCCTCGAGCTCGCCCGCGTCCTCGCCTCCGTCCGGGGCGGCGGTCGCTCCCGTCTCCACCCGGCGACGCGGGCCTTCCAGGCGCTGCGGATCGCGGTGAACCGGGAGATCGAGGAGCTCCGCTCGGGACTCCCGGCCGTCGCGTCGCGGCTCGCGCCGGGGGGACGCTTCGGCGTGATCGCCTTCCACTCCCTCGAGGACAGGGAGGTGAAGCGCTTCTTCCGCGCGGGAACCGCGGAGGGGCGCTTCCGGCTCGTGACGAAGCGGCCGATCCGTCCCACGACCGGAGAGATCGCCCGGAACCGCCGCAGCCGGTCCGCGCGGCTGCGGCTGGTGGAGGTCGTGGCCGCGTGAGGTCCGGGCGAGGGAGGGGATGGCGGCGTCCGGCGACGACGTTCCTGCTGCTCGCCGGCTTCTCCTTCGCCCTCCTCACCGTCGTCCTCCGCGGCGCCTCGGGCGAGCTCGGCGCCGAGGTCGACGTCCTCCTCCGGAGGAACCGCGCCCTCGAGCGCTCGATCGCGGCCGAGGCCGCCCTCGTCGAGGAGCTGCGGTCCCCGGCCCGCGTGGCGGAGCGGATCGCGCGGCTGCGGCAGGACGGGGGGGAGTGAGTGATGGGACCCCGCCCCATCCCCTTCGCCCTCCCGATCACGCTCCTCGGCCTCCTCTACGCCAGCCTCGGGGCTCGCCTCGTCTACCTCCAGGGGATCCGAGGCCCCGAGCTCGCCGCCCGGGCGGAGCGCATGTGCCGGGGCGTCGAGGAGATGGCTCCCCCGAGGGGGCGCATCCTCGACCGGACGGGCCGCGTCCTCGCGGTGTCCGTCCCGGTCTCCGAGCTGGAGGTTGCCCCGCGCGAGGTGAGGATCGCCGGGGAGAAGGATCCGCGCCGCGTCGCCTCGCTCCTCGCCCCCGTCCTCGGCGTCCCCGAGGAGGAAGTGCGCGGGAAGATCGCGGGGGACCGGCTCTACCGCCGCGTGGCCCGCGACCTCCCCCAGTCGAAGCGGGAGGCGGTCGAGCGGGTCCTCGCGCTGCACCGGATCTCGGGCTTCCGCTTCGTCGAGGCGTGCGTCCGGGCCTACCCGCAGGGGGAGATCCTCGGCCACGTCCTCGGCCACGTCGACCGGGAGGGGATCGGGAGGAGCGGAGTCGAACAGCGGTTCGACGCCCTCCTCCGGGGGGAGGGGGGCCGCCGCTCCTTCGGGCGCATCCTCCCCAGCCCGCCGGGCGCCTCGCGCGGGATCGCTCCGGCGGAGGAGGAGACCGGGCCCGAGCCGGGCTCCGACCTCCTCCTCACCGTCGACGCCGCCGTCGGCGCTTTCGCGGCGGAGGAGCTCGCGCGCGCCGCGAAGGCCTTCTCGCCGGAGTGCGCGGTCGCGATCGTGCTCGACCCCCGCGACGGCGCGGTCCTCGCCCTCGAGTCCTACCCGCGCTTCGACCCCAATCGCTCGGAGGAGTACGCCCCCCCCTACGCCGAGATGATGAACCGGGCCGTGGCGTGGACCTACTCGCCCGGCTCGGCCTTCAAGCCCTTCGTCTACGCCGCGGGGATCGAGGAGGGGATCTTCGATCCCGAGGAACGCTTCGCGTGCGGATCCTCGGGCCAGGCGGCCTTCGGACCCCGGATCGTGCGCGACCACGAGCCGATGGGGACCCTGAGCGGTCGCGACGTCCTCGCCCACTCGAGCAACATCGGGATGGCGAGGATCGGCCTTCGGCTCGGGATCGAGCGGACGGAGCGCTGGGTGCGGCGGTTCGGCTTCGGGCAGGCGACGGGGATCGAGCTCCCCGGCGAGCGGGACGGCGTCGTACACCCCCGCGCACGCTGGACCGAGAACTACTCCCTCGTCTCCGTCTCCTTCGGCTACGAGCTGACGACGACCCCGATCCGGCTCGCGGCCTCCTTCTGCGCGCTCGCGAACGGAGGCCACCTCGTCCCGCCGACCCTCCTCGCCCGCCCGCGCGACCGGGCGCGGCCCCGCAGGGTCCTGTCGGAGCGGACCCACTCGATCGTCCTCGACGCGCTCGGCGAGGTCGTAAGGACGGGGACCGGGAAGAAGATCCGCTCCGAGCGCGTGGCGATCGCCGGGAAGACCGGGACGACCGTGAAGGACGCGGCCACGAGGTCGGGCCCCGGGCGCCGCTACACGTCGACCTTCGTCGGGTTCGCCCCGGCCGAGGAGCCCGCCGCGCTCGTCCTGTTCCTCATCGACGAGCCGAAGGGGGGCAAGTACTACGCGAGCGACGTGGCGGCCCCCCACGCCGGGAGGCTCCTCGAGCGGACGCTCGCCTATCTCGAGCGGATCCCGCCCGCCGTGGCGCTCGCCGCAGGGGGGACGATGGACGTCCGGCTCCTCCCCGCGCCGGTGGGGATCTCCCCGGAAGGAGGGGCGCGGTGATCGCCCGGCTGTCCGAGCTCCTCGCGGTCCTCGAGCCCCTCGGGGCCCGCCAGGTCCACCCGCCGGCCGGCGCAACCCCGCCTGAGGACCCGCGCCTGGCGGGGATCGCGCTCCACAGCGGGAGGGTCTGCGAGGGGGACATCTTCGTCGCCATCCCCGGCGCGAAGCAGGACGGCGCGACCTTCGCGGGGGAGGCCGTCCGGCGCGGCGCCGCGGCGGCCGTCGTCCGGCGCCCGATCCCGGACCTCCCGATCCCGCAGGTCGTCGTCCCCGATCCCCGGGCCGCCGCCGCCGAGGCGGCCGCCGCCTGGTTCGGACACCCCTCGAGGCGGCTCCTCTGCGTCGGGGTGACGGGCACGAACGGCAAGACGACGACGACCTACTTCCTCCGGGCGATCCTCGAGGCGGCCGGCCGGAGGGTCGGGCTCCTCGGGACGGTCGTCTACGACCTCCTCGCGCGGTCCCTCCCCGCGCCGAACACGACGCCCGACGCGGTCGCCCTGCAGGGACACCTGCGGGAGCTCCTCGACGCGGGCGCTGACGCGTGCGTGATGGAGGTCTCCTCCCACGCCCTCGACCAGTCTCGCGTGCGCGCGGTCGCCTACGACGCCGCCGTCTTCACGAACCTCACGCCGGAGCACCTCGACTACCACGCCGACCTCGACGCCTACCGCGAGGCGAAGGCGCGGCTCTTCGACGGACTCGCACCGGGGGCCGTCGCCGCCCTCTGCGCCGAGGACCCCTCGGCCCGGAGGATGGCGCAGCGCACTCCCGCGAGCGTCCTGCTGTACGGGATCGCCCCGGAGGCGCAGGTGCGCGCGGAGGGGATCGAGCCCGGTCTCGACGGCATTCGCTTCCGCCTCCTCGCGCGCGGGCGCTCCGCGCCGATCGCGCTCCGGATGCCGGGCCTCCACAACGTCCTCAACGCGCTGGGCGCGAGCGCCGCGGCGCTGGGACTCGGCGTCCCGATCGAGACGATCGCGCAGGGGCTCGCCGGCGTCGGCGGGGTCCCCGGGCGGCTCGAACGGGTCGACGCGGGCTCCTCCTTTCGCGTCGTCGTCGACTACGCCCACACGGACGCCTCCCTCGAGGCGGTCCTCTCCGGCCTCCGCCCCCTGGTGAAGGGCCGGCTCCTCGTCGTCTTCGGATGCGGGGGGGACCGCGACCGGGCAAAGCGGCCCCGCATGGGGGCCGTCGCCGCGCGGCACGCGGACCTCCTCTACCTGACGAGCGACAACCCCCGCTCGGAGCCCCCGCTGCGGATCCTCGAGGAGATCTGCTCGGGGGTCGGCCAGTCGGATCGGATCGTCCTCGAGCCCGACCGGGGAGCCGCGATCCACGCCGCGATCCGCGCGGCGAGGCGGGGCGACCTCGTCCTGATCGCCGGGAAAGGGCACGAGCGCGTCCAGATCGTCGGGCGGGAGATCCGCCCCTTCGACGACCGGGAGGTCGCGCGGGAGGCGCTCCGTGGAATCGCCTGACCTTCGCGCCCTCCTCGCGGCGACGGGGGCGAGGCTCGCCTGGGGGGGCCCTCGCCTCGCGCTCCGGGGCGTCTCGACGGACAGCCGGACGGTCCGGGCGGGGGATCTCTTCGTCGCCCTCCGCGGCCCGCGCTTCGACGGCAACGCCTTCGCGGGCGCCGCGCTCGAGAAGGGAGCGAGCGCCTGCCTCGTCGAGACGGGGCGAGCCCCCGCGCCGCGGGCCGGGCGCGCCTGCCTCGAGGCGCCCGACACGGGCCGGGCGCTCCTCGACCTCGCGGCGCGCCACCGCGAGCGCGCCGCGGTCCCGGTCGTCGGGATCACGGGCTCCTGCGGGAAGACGACGACGAAGGACTACCTCGCGCACCTCCTCGGTCGGAGGCGGCGGGTGGTCGCCTCCGAGAAGTCGTTCAACAACTCCGTCGGCGTCCCCCTCACTCTCCTGCGGATCGACCGCCGGACGGAGGTCGTCGTCCTGGAGATCGGGACGAACGCGCCCGGCGAGGTCGCGAGCCTGTGCGCGGTCGCCCGCCCCACCGCCGGGCTCGTGACGAACGTGAACGAGGCCCACCTCACCGGCCTCGGGACGGTCGAGGGGGTCGCGCGGGAGAAGGGGGACCTCCTCGCCGCGCTGCCGGAGGAGGGGTTCGCCGTGATCTCGGCCGACTGCCCCTGGAGCCGGGGGCTCGCCTCGCGCACCCGCGCGCGCGTCCTCACCGTCTCCGTCGGGGGGGCCGCGGACTTCCGCGCGGTCGACCCGATCGCCCACGGGGCGGGGACCGCCTTCCGGCTGAACGGCGAGATCCCGGTGACCCTCCCCGCGCTCGGGACCCACAACGTCGCCAACCTCCTGTTCGCGGTCGCGGCCTGCGCGGGCCTCGGCCTCGCGCCGGAGGAGATCCTCGACGGCGTCGGCTCGCTCCCCGTCCCCCCCCGCCGGCTCGAGTGGAAGCGGTTCGGCGCGGTCACCGTCCTCGACGACTCCTACAACGCCAACCCCGCCTCGGCGCGCGCCGCCGTCCGGGTGCTCGAGGGGATGCGGGGGGCGGCCCGCCGCGTCCTGGTCCTCGGGGACATGCTCGAGCTCGGGGAGCGCGCCGCCCCGCTCCACGCCGAGATCGGGACGGCCGTCGCCCAAGCGGGGATCGACCTCCTCGTCGGCGTCGGGCCGGAGGCTCGCCACGCCGTCGAGGCCGCCCTCGCCGCCGGTCTCCCGGCGAAGGGGGCGGTCGCCCTGGAGGACACCCCCTCCGCCGTCGCGATCGTCCCGGAGCTCCTCCTCGAGGGGGACCTCGTCCTCGTCAAGGGTTCGCGCGGGATGACCCTCGACGCCCTCGTCGAGGCGCTCCGCGTGCGCTTCGCCGGGAGCGCGCGCCGGACCCCGGCGAAGCGGACTCGCGGGACGGGCCGGAGCCCCGCCCTCGCTCCGGCCGTGAAGGGGGGGAGGGGATGAGTCCGTCCCTCTTCGCCGATCCGACGTTCGCCTCGATCGACGCCACGGCCCCGGGGCTGCTGCAGACCCTCACCTTCCGGGCCTGCGCCGCGGCGGCGAGCGCGTTCCTCCTCCTCCTGCTCGCGGGCCCGGCGGGGATCCGGCGCCTGCGGGCGCTCGGGCTCGGGGAGCGGCCCGACAAGTCCGACTCCGCCGCCCTCGCCGCGGTCTGGGCGAAGACCGGGAAGCGGGGGACCCCCACGATGGGAGGGCTCCTCGTCGTCGGCGCGGTCCTCGTCTCCTCGCTCCTGTGGGCCCGCCTCGACCGCCTCTACCCCCTCCTCGCCCTTCTCACCCTCCTCGGCTTCGCGGCCGTGGGGTTCGCGGACGACTGGATCAAGCTTCACCATCCGACGCGCGGCGGGCTCTCCCGCACCGGGAAGATGGCCGCCCTCACGGCGGCCGCCGCCGTCGTCCTCCTCGCGTATTGGAAGTTCGCGGCGTCGACGGGTCGCGGAGCGCTCCTGCGTATCCACTTCCCTTTCTTCAAGGAAGCGTCGGCCGACCTTCCTTCCCTCGGGCTCCTGGGTTCGGTCGCCTTCCTCGCGCTCGAGTGGCTCGTGCTCGTCGGCGCCGCGAACGCTGTGAACATCACGGACGGGATGGACGGCCTCGCCGCGGGACTCTCCGTCTTCGTCGGCCTCGCCTTCGCCGTCCTCTGCTACATCGCGGGTCGCGTCGACTTCATTCACATGGAGATCTACAACCACAACGAGTTGCGCCGCGAGCTCGAAGGACGCGGCCACGTCGCGGGTCGCGTCGACTTCACCGCGTACCTCGGGCTCCCCCACGTCCCCGACTGCGGGGAGCTCGCCGTCGTGGCCGCGGCCCTCGCCGGCGCCTCGGTGGGATTCCTCTGGTTCAACTGCCATCCGGCGCAGGTGTTCCTCGGCGACACCGGCTCCCTCGCGATCGGCGGGCTCTTCGGGTTCCTCGCGATCGCCGCGCGGCAGGAGCTCCTCCTCCCGCTCGTCGCCGGGGTCTTCGTCGTGGAGGCGGGCTCGACCCTCCTCCAGATCGGCTGGTTCAAGGCGACGGGGCGTCGGATCCTCCCGATCGCCCCGCTCCACCACATCCCACAGCTCCGGGGGATGTCGGAGACGAAGGTGGTCGTCCGGTTCTGGATTGCGGGGGCGCTGTGCGCGCTCCTCGGAGTCGCCGCGGTGAAGCTCCGGTGAACGCCCCGCTCCCCTTCGCGGAGACGCGCGCCGTCCCGTGGGATCGCGTTTCGTTGGATCGCGTCCAGGGGGGCCCGCTCCCCGACCCCTCGCGCGCGGCGGGACGGCTCGTCGCGTGCTCGCTCCTCCTCCTCGGCGTCGGCCTGTGCCTCGCCGGGACGACCGCGCCGGCCGGGGCCACCCTGGCGGCCCTGCGACGTCATGCCGTCCACGTCCTCCTCGGCGTCGCCTGCCTCCTCCTCGCCCTGCGCGTCCCCCCTTCCCTCCTGCGCCGGACCGCGCCGGTCGCCTACGTCCTCTCCCTCCTCCTCCTCGCCCTCGTCCTCGTCCCCGGGCTCGGCGTCGTCGAGAACCACGCCAGGCGCTGGTTCCGCGCGGGCGCGCTCTCCTTCCAGCCCTCCGAGTTCGCCAAGCTCGCGGGGGTCGTCTTCCTCGCCGACCTCGCCGCGCGCAAGGGGGAGGGGATGCAGGACTTCCGCCGGGGCTTCCTCCCCGCCTTCGCCGTCCTCGTCCTCCCGGCGGGGCTCGTCCTCGCGGAGCCGGACTTCGGGACGGCGATCTACCTCCTTCTCGTCTTCACGGCCCTCCTCGCGGTCGGCGGGGCGAGGATCCGCCACTTCCTCGTCGCCCTCGCGATCGCCGCGCCCCTCTTCATGGCGGTCGCCTGGTCGAAGTTCGACCACGTGCGCGCCCGGCTCGCGACGCTCGCTGGCCGCCCCACCTACCAGGTGGAGCAGTCGATCGTCGCGATCGGCTCGGGCGGGATCCTCGGGCGGGGGCTCGGGGAGGGGGAGATGAAGCGGGGCTTCGTCCCCCTCGGACACAACGACTTCGTCTTCTCGATCCTCGGCGAGGAGACCGGGCTCGTCGGGGCGCTCCTCGTGCTCGGACTCTTCGGCGCCATCCTCCACGCGGGGCTGCGCGCCGCCCAGGGCCTGCAAGGGAACCCGTTCGCCTCGCTCCTCGTCTTCGGCGTCGTGTTCGCGATCGGGTTGCAGGCCGCCATCAACCTCGCCGTCGTCACCGGGCTCGCCCCCCCGAAGGGGATCTCCCTCCCCTTCGTGTCCGCGGGCGGGACCTCGATCGCGGTGCTCGCCGCCGGCGTCGGCCTCGCGGCCTCCGCCGCTCGGGCGTCGTCCTCTCCGGCCCCCGTCGGCACGGGGGAAGGGTCGTTCCGATCAGGTCACACGGATCGCAAGGAGATTCGAGATGGGTAGGCTCGAAAAGTACGGCGTGTGCGCGCTCCTCTTCGTCATCGTCACGGTCCTCGCCGTGTCGATCTGGGGGCCGCGGCCGCGCAAGGGCTCGGCGGCCTCGGGGGCCGCGGCGGCTCCGTCCTCGGCGAGCGCCGAGCCGAGGGCGCCGTCCGCGGGTCCGACGGTCTCCCCGTCGGTCGCCGTCGGCGGCGTCCGTCCCCTCGGCGAGCCGGCGTCCCCGGCGGAGGCGGCGGCGTCCCCGACCCCGCTCCTTCCCTCCGCCGGCCCCGCGCCGAGCCCGTTCGACGGGCCGGGAATCCCTCTTCCGGGGACCGCGAACCCCGCCTCGTCGGCGGGCTCCTCCACCGGGCGGGCCGCCCGCTATGTCGTGAAGAAGGGGGAGACGCTCGACGTCATCGCGAAGCGGGAGCTCGGTTCCGCGGCGCGGTGGGACGAGATCCTCAAGTGGAACGAGGGCCTCGACCCGAAGCGCCTCCGGGCCGGGCAGGAGATCCTTCTCCCGCCGGGGCGGGTCTCCCTCGCTTCCGCCGCTCCGGCGAAGCCCCCGGCCCCGGCCGGCCCGGCCGCCGGCGCGGCGCCGCTCTCGACGGAGGCCGCCTCCGCCGCAGCCGCGAAGAGCGAGCGCAAGCACCGGGTCGCGAAGGGGGACACCCTCTACGCGATCTCGAAGCACTACTACGGTCGCGGGGGGCGCTTCGGCGACATCCTCGCCGCGAACCGGGGCGTGCTCTCGAACGAGCACGACCTCCGGGTCGGAATGACCCTCGTCATCCCCTAGGCGGCAGGAACCCGACCCAGGGAACAGTCGTGCGCCCGAAACGCACGCTCGCCGGAGGCGCCGTCGCCCTCGGGCTTGCCGCCGCCTTCCTCCTCGTCGCGAGCGACGCGGGGCTCTCGAGGATCTCGGCGCTCCCGGGACCGGTCGGAGCCACCGCCCTCGCCGCCCTCGTGAGGCGGGGGGAGGAGTCGGGGACCCGCCGGGCGATCGCCCTCCTCGGGGACGGCTCCGCCGCGCCCCGGGCTCGGGCCTCCGCCGGGGGCGCCCTCGGGGCGCGCGCGGCGCCGGCGGCGCTTCCCGCTCTCCTCGTCGCCCTCAACGGCGGTCCCCCAAAGGTCGCCGCGGCGTGCAGCCGGGCGCTGCGGGGATTCGAGGCCTCGGGGCGCTCCTTCGAGGAGGGGGACCCTCCCGCCCAGTGCGCCGCCGTCGTCCGCGAGTGGAACGAGTGGTGGCGCGACCGGGGCGCGGCGCTGGCGCGCCGGTCGGGAACGGGGCGCGGCCTCGCCGTGCGCCCGGGGTCTCCGCAGTGAACCTGCTCCTGGCGGGCGGCTCCACCGGCGGCCACCTCTTCCCGGGGCTCGCCGTCGCCCACGCCTGGGCCTCCCGGGGAGGGGGAGTCCTGTTCCTCACCTCGGGACGCCCGGTCGAGGAGGAGGTCCTGCGGGAGGAGCCCTTCCCGCGCTCGAGCCTCGGCCTCGAGGGGAACGGCCGGGCCCGATCGGGCGCGCGGCTCCTCGGGGCGACCTGGCGGGCCCTGCGCGCCGCCCGGGCGTTCCGCGCGAACGTCGTCCTCGGCCTCGGAGGCGCCGCCTCCGCGCCCGGCGTGATCGCGGCGAGGTGCCTCGGAATCCCGGTCGTCCTCCTCGAGGTGAACGCCGAGCCCGGCCGGGCGACGCGCCGGCTCCGCCCCCTCGCCACCCGCATCCTGACGGGAGACGAGGCGGCGGCCGCCGCCCTCGGTCCCCGGGCCCGCGCGGTCGGCGTGCCCGTCCGCCCGCTCGGCACGGGGCGCGCCCCGGCGCGCGACCGGGAGTCTTACGGCCTCCGGCCGTAGGCCCCGACGCTCCTCGTCGCCGGAGGGAGCCAGGGGGCCGACGCGATCAACCGCTTCGCCGCGGCGCACGCCTCCCTCCTCGCCTCGGCGGGGATCCAGGTGATCCACCTCGCCGGGCCTGGGAAGACCGCGATCCCGGAACAGGCCTACCGGGAGGCGAACGTCCGCGCTCGCGTCTTCGGCTTCCTGCGCGACATCGGCCCCGCCTACTCCGCCGCGGACCTCGTGCTGTGCCGCGGGGGAGCGGCGACGCTCGCCGAGGTCGCGGAGGCGGGGCGCGGGGCGGTCGTCGTCCCCTATCCCCACCACGCCGACCGCCACCAGTTCTCCAACGCCGACCGGCTCGGCGAAGGGGCCCTCCTCCTCGAGGAGGAGCGCCTCGACGCCGCGGCGATGGGGGAGGTCGTCCGCCGCCTGCGCGACCCCGAGGGTCTGCGCCGGATGGCGGAAGCCTCCACCCGCGCCGCCCGGCCCTCCGCGGCCCAGTCCGTGGTCTCCGATCTCCGCGTCCTCGCCGGTTCCGTCCCTTCCGCTGCCCAGCCCGAGGAGAGAGAGGAACGTCCATGAGCGAACTGAACGGCCTTTCCCACGCCGACCTTCTCCACGTCGTCGCCCACGCCCCGAGGATCCACCTCGTCGGCGTCGCGGGGACGGGGATGCGCGGTCTCGCCCGGATCTTCCTCGCGCGGGGGGCGACCGTGTCGGGCTCCGACATGGGGGGGACGAAGGTCCTCGCCTCCCTCCTCGAGGAGGGGGTGCGCGTGCGGGCGTGCCACCTCGCGAGCAACATCGACTTCGACCGGGGCCTCGTCGTCGCCTCCGCGGCGGTCGACGAGCGCAACCCCGAGATCGTCGCGGCCCGCGAGAAGGGGATCCCGGTGGCGAAGTACGCCCCGGTCCTCGGCGCGATCGCGGCGGGCAAGCGCCTGGTGGCCGTCGCCGGGTGCCACGGCAAGACCTCGACGGCGGCGATGCTCGCCTTCGCCCTCCGCGAGATCGGGGCCGACCCCTCCTTCGCGATCGGGGGACATGTCCCCCAGCTCGGCGGCTCGGCCTTCGAGGGGAAGGGGGAGGTCTTCGTCGTCGAGGCGTGCGAGTTCGACCGCTCCTTCCTCCACTTCTCCCCGGAGGTCGCGATCGTGACGAACCTCGACCGCGACCACCTCGAGACCTTCGGGGACTTCGCCGGGGTCGTCCGGGGGTTCCAGGAGTTCGTCGAGCGGATCCGCCCGGGCGGAACCCTCCTGGTGGGGGAGAAGGACGCCAAGCACCTCTCCCCGAAGGAGGGGGTCGAGAAGCTCACCGTCGCCGCGGGGACGCCGGCGCACGTCCGCGCCTGCGGCCTCCGCGAGAGCGGGGGGCGCTACGGCTTCCGCCTCTCGATCCGCGGCCGCGCGTCGGGGGAGTGCCGGCTTTCGGTCCCGGGGCAGTTCCAGGTCGCCAACGCCGCCTGCGCGATCGCGGCGGCCGCCCGGCTCGGCCACGACCCGCGAGCCGTCGCGCGCGCCGTCGCCCTCTTCGAGGGGGCCGAGCGGCGCTTCACGCGCCTGGGCGAGCCGGGGGGCGTGCCGGTGATCGACGACTACGCGCACCACCCGACCGAGATCGCCGCCACCCTATCGGCGGCGAAGCGGGCCTACCCGGGCCGCCGGCTCGTCGCGGTCTTCCAGCCGCACCAGCACCGCCGGACGAAGGTCCTCCTCGAGGAGTTCTCGAAGGCGTTCGCGGACGCCGACCTCGTCGTGCTCGACCGGATCTTCCGCGCCCGCGACACGGAGGCGGATGTCCGGTCGGTCTCCTCCTCGACCCTCGCGCACCGCCTGCGCGAGCGGGGCAAGAAGGTCGAGTACCGCCCCGACCACTTCGGCCTCGTCGCCCTCCTCGAGGCGATGGTCCAGCCGCAGGACGTCGTCCTCACCCTCGGGGCCGGGGACATCGACACCGTCGGCCGCGAGCTCGTCAACCGCCTGACGCTGCGGCCGGCCGGCTCGCGCATCCCGCGGCCGATCTACCACCCCTCCCCCGCGAACGGGGCGATCCGGGAGCCCGCGTACCCGGTCTTCTGACGCGCGACTCCCGACCTAGCGGCGCGTCTCGGCCCGGCCGATCACCGGGTTGTACGTCGGCGGCACGTAGCCCGGGAAGAGCTCCATGAGCACCGCGTTCCGGGCGTAGATGCGATCGGGGTAGCGACCCCATCGGAAGGCGGACTCGACGGCCCGGAAGGCGTCGGTCTGGGCCGCGATGTCCTCGTAAAGGGCCCCGATCCCCGCATCCTCCGCGGTGCCCTCCTCCGAGCCAAAGGCCGCAGGGACCGCTTCGCCGCGATTGCCGGAGCCCCCGGTGGCGAGGTAGGCGGCGTAGGCAGCGAGGACCGAGCGCCGCCGCGCGTCGGCCTCGGCCAGGCCGGTCCGGTCGGCCGCGTCGGAGGCGTCGAGGTCGGCGACGCTCGAGCCCCCCTTCTGGACGGAGGCGACGACGGCCGGATCGAGCTCCGCGATCCCCCCGCGCACCCGGACGCGCACGACGTCCTTCTCCTGCGCCGTGACGACCCCCTCGAGGAACCCCCCGCGCTTGTGGGTCACGCGGTCGTACCCCGCGGCGGGGGCCGGCGCCCCCGCGTCGACGGAGGCGACCTCCTTGCGGGAGAGCGTGATCGTCCCCTTCTCGACGTGGAGGACGACCTCCGCGGGGCTCTCCTCGACGCGGAGCCCCTCGAGCTTCTCCCCGTTCTTGAGCGTGACGGACCCGGGAACCAGGAGGGGGATCGTGAGCAGCGTTCCGAGCATCGTCGTACCTCGACCTCCCGCCCCGCGGCCGACGATTCTAGAGGCGCGCGACGAAACGCGTAAGGCCCGACTTCCCGAATCCCGGGTCCGTTCCCGCAGGGGAGCCCGCGTCCGAACGAATCCGGAAGAGTCCTCTGCCGACTCGAGCAGTCGCGCGCCTTGAAGGGGGTTCCGCGCGCGCCGAGAATGCGCGACCTTCCCACGCCCATGGCTGCCGAGAAGTCCTCCGTCCTCGCCCCGCCGCACAAGCCCGCGGAGGGGCCCTTCCCCCTTGAGACGCTGCGCCACTCGATGGCGCACCTGATGGCCTCGGCCGTCGGCAAGCTCTTCCCCGGGACGAAGTACGCGATCGGCCCGCCGATCGAGGACGGTTTCTACTACGACTTCGAGCTGCCCCGCCCGCTCACCGACGAGGATCTCCCGACGATCGAGGAGGAGATGCGGGCGATCGCGCGCAACGGGGGGAAGTTCGTCTGCACGGAGGCGAGCAAGGAGCAGGCGCGGGCGCGCCTGAAGGGGCAGCCCTACAAGCTCGAGATCGTCGAGGAGATCCCGGCCGGCGCCCCGATCACCTTCTACTCCCACGGGTCCTGGACCGACCTCTGCGAGGGGCCGCACGTCGACGACGCCTCCCGGCTCGTCCACTTCAAGCTCCTCTCCGTCGCCGGCGCGTACTGGCGGGGGGACGAGAAGAAGCCCCAGCTCCAGCGGATCTACGGGACCGCCTGGTGGTCGAAGGAGGACCTCGACGCCCACCTCGCGCGCCTCGCCGAGATCGAGAAGCGGGATCACCGCCGCCTCGGGCGCGAGCTCGACCTCTTCACGACCCACCTCGAGGCGGGCCCCGGCCTCGTCTTCTGGCACCCCAACCTCGCCATCGTCCGTCGCTCGATCGAGGAGTGGTGGGGGGGGGAGCTCGCCCGCCATGGCTATCTCCCCGTCTACACCCCCCACATCGCCTCCGAGGAGCTCTTCAAGCGCTCGGGCCACCTCGAGAACTACGCCGACCTCATGTACGCCCCGATGGCGATCGACGAGCGCCCCTACCGGGTGAAGCCGATGAACTGCCCGGGGCACATCCTCGTCTACGCGAGCCGGGGGCGCTCCTACCGCGAGCTGCCGCTGCGCCTCTCCGAGATGGGGACCGTCTACCGCTACGAGCGGAGCGGGGTCCTGCACGGGATGCTGCGCGTCCGCGGGTTCACCCAGGACGACTCCCACATCTTCTGCACCCCCGATCAGCTCGAGGGGGAGATCGCCGGGGTCCTCGAGCTGGTCGACCTCGTCATGAAGACGTTCGGCTACTCCTTCACGGCGTTCCTGGCGACCCGGCCGAAGGAGAAGTCGATCGGGGCGCCCGAGTCGTGGGAGCACGCGATCGCGGCGCTGCGCGCCGGGGCGGCCCGGACGGGCCTCCCCCTCGAGATGGACGAGGGGGGAGGGGCGTTCTACGGGCCGAAGATCGACTTCAAGCTGCGCGATGCGCTCGGCCGGGAGTGGCAGGGCTCGACGGTCCAGGTGGACTTCAACCTGCCCGAGCGCTTCGACCTCGAGTACACGGCGGCGGAGGGGGGGCGCAAGCGCCCGGTCATGGTCCACCGCGCGATCTTCGGCTCCCTCGAGCGGTTCGTGGGGGGGCTCGTCGAGCACTTCGGAGGACGCTTCCCCATCTGGTGCGCGCCAGTGCAGGTCGGGCTGCTCCCGATCACCGACGCGCAGGTCCCCTTCGCGGGGGAGATCGCCTCCAAGATGTCGGGGGAGCTCTTCCGCGTGAAGAGCTTCGACGGCGCGGGGAACCTGAACAAGCGGATCCGGGAGGCGCAGCTCGAGCAGATCCCCTACATGGCGGTGATCGGGAAGCGCGAGGTCGAGGCGAAGTCGGTGTCCCTGCGCCTGCGCACCGGCGAGGACCGGGGAGCGGTCCCGCTGGAGGCGTTCCTCGCCCTCTGTCGCGAGAAGCGCGCGACCCGATCCCTCGACCTGTGAAGCCCCCCGGCGTCCCGGCGATCCGCGTCGCGATGATGCCGCGGGACACGAACGCCATGGGGACGATCTTCGGCGGGGTGATCCTCTCCTACCTCGACCAGGCGGGGGCGGTCGAGGCGCACCGGCACACGGTCCACCCGGTCGTCACGGTCGCGATGCGGGAGGTCGTCTTCAAGAGGCCCGTCTTCGTCGGCGACCTCGTCTCCTTCTACACGCGGACGGTGCGGAAGGGACGGACCTCGATCACCGTGCGGGTCGACGTCGAGGCGGAGCGCGCGGCCGCTCCGGGAAAGCGCTTCCCCGTCACCCACGCCGAGGTCATCTACGTCGCCGTCGATGCGGAGCGAAAGCCCCTGCCGCTGCGGGCGTAATCCGGACCATGCGTCGCGCCGCGCTCCTCCTCCTGCCGCTCGCGATCGCGTGCGGCAAGGCGCCCGATCCGACGATCGCGAGCGCCCCGACCGACGCCACCGCCTACATCCGCGTCCGCTCCTGGGAGGAGCTCCAGTCGGTCGTGCCCTTCCTCCGGTTCCTCACCGCGGGCTCCGGAGAGAGAGGGCCCTTTCCGCGGGATTCGGGGCTCGCGCTGGAGCAGTTCGACGTTCGCCGTCCGTTCGGGGTCGCCGCGCGGCGAGAGGGCCTGGCGTTCGTCCTTCCGCGGAACCCCGCGCGCCCCGTCCCGTCCCTCTCGGGCGAGTGGAGCGCGGAGCCGCTTCCCGGCGACGCGCTCGGGGTCTGGACCGGCCCCAAGCCGGCCTTCGGCGGAATGCGCGCAGGGGACCTCCTGGACGGGCTCGTCTCCCTCCGGATCAACCTCCCGAAGGTCGCGGAGGTTTCGGCAGGGGAGATCGGCCAGGTCGCGTCTACCGTGTCCGCGGCGAGGCTGTTCCTCGGCCTCCCGCCCGAGGGGACCCCCGGAGAGACCGTCCGGAGCTGGACCTCGGCCCTCCGGGCCCTCGAGACGCTCGACCTCGCCCTCGAAGGGGGGGGAAAGAACTTCGAGGCGCGGGCGAGGCTGCGTCCTTCGGAGGGGAGCGGCATCGGGCGATTCGCGCGGGAGGCGAGAGGGGCTCCCCACACGCTGGCGGGGTTCCTGTCGAGGGAAGGGACGATCCTCTACCTCGAGACCTCCGCCGACGCCGCGACCGTGGCCCGGTTCTTCCCCGAGGGGTTCCTGGGGGTGGGCCCCATGCCGTTGGTCCTTCCGGGCGCCCTCGGTCCCCTCGCCGGCGAGCTCGCCTCTCACCTCGACGGGCGGTGGGCCCTCTCCATCGGGCACGAGGGGATGGACCTCTTCGTCGAGGAGATCGCGGGGTTGCGGGACGGCCCGGCCTACGCCGCGCTCCTCGCCACCGACCGCTTCGCGAACGCCATCGAGGACGCGGTCGCGGGCCTCGCCTTTCTCCAGAACGTCGTCTGCGAGCGCAACGCCTTCCGGCACGGCGACGTCGACGTCCACCGCCTGCGCTTCGAGTTGCGCGAGAGCGGCGCGGTGCCTGGCTGGGGGATCTCCGAGAGGATGCGGGATGTGCTCGACCGGTTCGGCGTCGCCTGCTTCGCGGTCGTGGGGGACCTCCTCGTCGCGGCCGACGGCGCCGACGCGGAGTCGCGGATCCGCGGGCTCCTCGACCGCGTCCGCGCGGGACGGCTCGATCGCCCGCCCCTCGCGGCGAGCCTCGGCTCGTCCCGCGGAAGGCTCGCCGGATTCGCCCTCGACCTCGGGGAAGGGGCGCGCGCCCTGCGCGGCGGGCGCGTGCTCGAGTCGTTCGGAGGGAAGGTCTCCGCGACCCTCGAGGCACGGGATGGCGCTCTCGAGGTCTCCACCCTCGTCGAGATCCGCATGCCGTTCCCGGAAGGGCTCCCCGGCATGCCGAGGTAGACGGCCCGGCGAGGTCCGCGGGTCAGCGGACGATCGCCCGCAGGACGATTCCGAGGAGGAGGAGTCCCAG
>CBRGOK010000011.1:0-19827 GCA_967798035.1 uncultured bacterium | reverse complement strand
AGACCGTCCCATCCGGCTCTACCTTCATGTAGTAGGCCGCCATGCTGCAGAAGCCCGGGTAGCGCCGGCGGACCGCCTCGGTGACGAACTCGAGGAGCTCCGCCCCGATCCCGCGCTGGACGGGGGGGATCGGGTGGACGGAGCGCCCGAAGGGCGCCGCGGCGTCGACGTGGAGGGCGACGCCGCGCGCCCGCGCCCGCTCGGCCGCCCGGTCGAGGAACCCGCAGATCTCCTCCCTCGTGAACCGGTCCTCGACGGCGTAGCCGCGCTCCTTCGCCGCCGTGACGTCGTAGAGGAGGCGCTGCACCCGGATCTGGGCCCGCGCCTCCGACGCGCCCAGGTCCGCGAGGTAGTCGACGTACTCCGGGAGGTGGGGGGTGTTGTCCGCCATCATCACGAAGACGAAGCCCATCGGGACGCCGAGCTCCGCCGCGACCGGAAGGATCTCCCGGATGTGGCGGACGACGGCGTCGAACTTCGCCCGGACGCGGATCCTCTCGAAGACCTCGGGGACGTGGCTGTCGAAGGAGACGTAGAGCTTCGCGATCCGGTCCGCCATCGCCCGGAAGCGCCGGGCGTCGAGGACCGTCCCGTTCGTGTAGATCGTCAGGAAGACCTCGTGCTTGCGGCAGAGCTCCACCATGAGGTCCATGTTCCCGAGGAACGGCTCGGAGATGGCGGAGGGGGTGACGTTGCAGGCGGAGGGGAGGACCTGCTCGAGGAACCGCCGCGCCTCCTCGGGCGCCATCGCCATGAGGGGCAGCCCGTCGGCCTGCGCGCACATCACGCAGCGGAGGTTGCAGACGTTGTTCGTCGAGAACTCGATCCAGCCCGGGCGCGAGGACCACGTCTCCGCCTTCGTGGCGAGGTCGTGGATCATGGCGAGCTGGTTCTCGATGTCCCGCTCGAGCTTGGTCGGCATCGGCTCTTGGGCGGCCCCCATCGGAGGCGCGCGATGAACGACGATAACCCCCCGCCGCTGCGGCGGGTAGCGAAGGGGTCCCGTCCACTCCTCCGGGGAGGGCCGGCTCCCCGGTAGCATCCCCGCGCCCGGTCGCCTTTCCCTCCACGAGAGGACCCATGCCGAAGAAGAAGACGGCGAGGAATCCTCGCAAGCCCCGCCGCGCCGCGCGCCCCGTCCGAGCCCGATCCAGGCCGGGGGTCCTCCTCCTCGTCGGGACGAGGAAGGGGGCGTTCCTCCTCCGGAGCGATCCCTCCCGCACCCGCTGGAAGGTCGACGGACCCCAGTTCCTCGGCCAGACCGTGAACCACCTCGTCCTCGACCCACGGGACGGCCGGACGATGCTCATGGCCGCGAAGACCGGCCACCTCGGGCCGACGATCTTCCGCTCCACGGACGGCGGGAAGGAGTGGAAGGAGGCGTCGAAGCCCCCGGCCTTCCGCAAGACCTCGGAGACACTGGACGGCCGGTCCGTCGGATTCACCTTCGCGCTCGCCCCCGCGCACGCGACCGAGCCCGGCTCCTGGTATGCCGGAACCTCGCCCGTCGGGCTCTTCCGGTCCCCCGACGGAGGCGACTCGTGGGAGGAGATCGCGGGCTTCAACGACGGGCTCTTCCCCCGCATCGAGGAGAAGGTGGGGGAGGTCCCCGGCGGCTCGCTTGCCCATTCGATCCTCGTCGACCCGCGCAATCGCGCCCACCTCTACCTCGGCCTCTCCACGGGGGGATTCTTCGAGAGCGTCGACAAGGGGGCGAACTGGCGCCCCCTCAACAAGGGGGTGGCGGCCACGTTCCTCGCCGAGCCGGACCCCGAGTACGGCCACGACCCGCACACCGTCGTCCTCCATCCGATGAGGCCCGACCGCCTCTACCAGCAGAACCACTGCGGCCTCTACCGGCTCGACCGGCCGGGCGACCGGTGGGTGCGGATCGGGGACAACATGCCCAAGGAGGTCGGCGATATCGGCTTCCCCATCGTCGTCCACCCGCGGGACCCCGACATGGCCTGGGTCTTCCCGATGGACGGGACGACCGTCTGGCCGCGGACGAGCCCGGGGGGAAAGCCGGCCGTCTACCGGACCCGGGACGCGGGGACGACCTGGCAGCGCCTGGACCGGGGCTTCCCGCGGGAGCAGGCGTGGTTCACCGTGAAGCGCCAGGCGATGTCGGCCGACGCCTGCGACCCGGTCGGCCTCTACCTCGGAACGACGGGCGGCGAGCTCTGGTCGAGCCCCGACGAGGGGAGGACCTGGCGCCCGATCGCGTCCCACCTCCCCGAGATCCTCTCCCTCGTCGCGGCGACGACGTGACCGCCGTCCTCGTCCCTCCCCCGCTCCACTCCTACACCGCGAGCGTCGCCCGGGTCGACGTCCCGGGCGCGACGCTCGGCGAGGTCCTCTCCGCCCTCGACGCGCGCTTCCCCGGAATCCGATTCCGGATGATCGACGAGCAGGACCGCGTCCGCCCGCACATCCGCTTCTTCGTCGACGGGGCCGCCGCGACCCACCTCGCTCACCCGGTCGGCCCCGCGCGCGAGGTGATGATCGTCTGCGCGTTGAGCGGGGGGTGAGTCAACGCCTCGGCTCCTCGAGGAGGTGGTAGAGGAGGTTGTCCGTGAAGGCGGGGTCGTGGGTGAGGCCGAGGTGGTCCGTGAAGAGGAAGGTCGTGCGGGACCACCGGATCGGCGAGTCGAGCCGCGGCGTCCACTCCCTCCCGACGCGCTCGTCCAGGAGGGCGCTCGTGCGGAGCACGGTCCCGTCGCCCGGGCCTTCCTCGACGATCGAGACGCGGCCGTCCCGGGAATCCACGGCCGCGATGGCGGGGGTCGCGATGGCGTCCCCCGCGAAGAGGCTGAGCGTCAGGCCCGGGGGCGGATCGGCCGGGACGTCGAGAGCGGCCTGGAACCGCTTCGCGCGCTCGAGACACTTGCGGAGGTGGTCGAGGGCGATCCGCCGGCGGGCCTTCGGATCGGTCACGCCCGGCAGGAGGGCCTGGAGGAGCCCGTCCTCCGCCGGTGACGCGAGGCCCCACCCCATCCTCTCCCACAGCCCGGGATCGAAGAGGTCGCCGACCGGCCTCACGCGGTCCACGGCGTCGACGAGCGGCCGGTGCCGGGAGCGCGGGAGGAGCTGGTAGACGGAGGGGAAGTTCCCGATGACGGCGGGCTCGTACGTGGGGAGGAACGGCCCGAAGGAGACGCCATGCACGAGGTCGGCGAGCGCCTGGACCGACCCCGCGTTCGGCGTCCCGACGAGGACGACCCGGTCGACGTGTCGCGCGCCGGCCCAGGTCACGGGAGGGAGCGATCCGTCCGCGGGGAGATCCGCGTCCCCGTACTGGAGGAAGTAGCGCGTGAGGAGCCCGCCCATCGAGTGGGCGACGATGTCGAACCGGACCTCGGGGACCTTCGCGCCGTAGCGCCGCTCGAGCTCCCGGCGGACGTAGGCGCGCCTCTCCTCGAGGAAGGCGTGGAGGCTCCGGGCGTTCTCGACGTTGTCGCGCCGCCAGTCGTAGGGGAACTGGAAGCAGGTGAAGTGGTCCTGGCCGTAGTCGACCGCGCCCCCCCGCGCGAGTTCCTCGTCGCGGTAGCCCCCGACCCCGAGCGAGGCGAGGATCCTCACGTAGGCGCGCAGCGTGAGGGGGAGGCCGAGCCAGTTCACCTTGAGCCGGTCGAGGACTCCGTCGGGCCGGACTCCGTCCCGCAGCTCCGCCAGGGACGCCCCCTCCCGCATCGGGAGCGCGATCGAGCGCGCGCCCTCCGGAGTCCGGGGATCGGCGTAGTCGCCGGCGAAGGCCCCCCACGCGAGGCGTCCCGACTCCTCGTCGAGGAGCCGCGAGCCGAGGATGCCCGGGATCACGACGACCGGGTTGCGATGGAGATCGTCGACGTGCGCCGCGCGGTTGTAGAGGTCGCCGAGGTCGGGGGGCGAGATGGTCGAGAGACAGCCCCCGAGCGCGAGGAGGAGAGCGACGGGGAGCGACTTTCGAGGGAGAGTCAAGGGCGCCTGCGAGGGGAGGGGCCGCGATGCTACCGGCTCGGCGATCGGCACCGGACGAGGGCGTTGACGTCCCCGGGCCCGGGTCGTTTCAATCCCGGCGCCGGGGCCGTTGCGCCTGAGCCGTGCGGTCCCCCTCGTCGGTCCCATCCATCCGGAGGAAGGGAAGACCATGCGGGAATTCACGCGCGTTTCGTTCGCGGGGATCGTTTTCGGGTTCGTCGGGGGAATCTCGGCCGCCCAGGTCGATCCGGCCGCCGCTCCGGCGGCGGAACCCCCCTCGAGGGCGATCCCCGAGAACTACGTCACCGCCGGGCCGCTCCACCGCGTCGTCGCCAAGCCGGGCGACGCCCTGATCGGAGCGCTCCACGCGGCCGGGGCCGTGGCGCGGGAGATCGACTACGGCTCCTTCGCGCTCCTCCTCGTCGACGCGGCCCCCCTCGGCGGCATCGGCGGGCTGCAGGCGACGGGAGCGGAGATCCGGGACGAGTGGGCCCTGATCGAACTCAACGGCTTCCTCCTCGACACGGCCGACCGCGCGGCGCTCGCCGCGACCCTGGCGACGGTGCCGCCCGCCCTGGTCCAGCCCGAGGAGGTCGCCGGGGTGCTGCCGAGCCTGCGGATCGTCCAGTTCGTCGGGCCGATCCGCGACGAGTGGCTCGACGCCCTCCGCGGGACGGGCGCGCGCCCGGTGATCTACGTTCCGAACAACGCCTACGTGGTCTCCGTCGAGCCGGGCTCCAACTCCCGCCTCGCCGCCTTCGCGACGGAGCGGTTCGTCCAGTGGACCGGGCCCTACCACCCCGCCTTCCGGATCCGGCCCGACCTCCGGCCGGCGGCGCTCGAGCCGGTCTCCTTCTCGAACGTCGTGATCCAGGTGGTCGAGGACCGCCTCGCCGTCCCGTTCCTCGAGCTCCTCGCCACGCAGTCGGTCGAGCCGATCGGGCCCGTCGATTCGGGGGCGGGATTCCTGAACCTCCCGGTCTCGATCCCCGACTGGATGATCGCGCTGCTGGCGGGCCACCCCTCCGTCTTCGCGATCGAGCCGAAGGACTTCCCGGAGAGGTTCGACGAGCGCCAGGGGGTGATCTCGGCCGGCCAGCTGAACGCCGGCGGGACGGGCCCCGCCTCGCCGAGCTACTTCACCTGGCTCGCCTCGAAGGGGTTCCAGCAGGCGGGCCAGTTCGCGTTCGTCGTCGACGTCCACGACGACGGCGTCGACCGCGGCTCGACGAGCGACGTGAACGTCGAGTTCCGGGTCGGAGGGACCGCCGCCGGGGCGAGCCGCCTCACCTACAACTTCAACTACACCTCCGACGCCGCGGCCGACAGCGGCGCCGGGCACGGCAACATCAACGCCTCGATCGTCGGGGGGTACAACGGCTCGACCGGGACCGCCGTCGAGGACACCGGCGGCTACAACTACGGCCTCGGACTCGCCCCGTTCGTCAACCTCGGGAACTCGAAGGTCTTCGCCAACGGCGGGGCCGGGCAGTTCAACCAGTCGACGAGCGCCCGCATGGCGAACGCCTACAACGCGGGAGCTCGGGTCTCGAGCAACTCGTGGGGCTACACGACGGGGAACAACTACAACTCCGACACCCAGGTCCACGACGCGCGGGTGCGGGACGCGGTGACCGGGACGGCGGGGAACCAGGAACTCACGATCGTCTTCGCGAACGGGAACTCCGGGCCGACCGCCGGCTCCGTCCACCCGCCGGGCACGGGGAAGAACGTCCTCTCCGTCGGCGCCTCCGAGAACGACCGCCAGACGGGGACGGACGGATGCGGGGTCTCGAACACGGGGGCGAACGACGCCCGGGACATCATCTCCTTCTCCTCGCGGGGCCCCTGCTCCGACGGGCGCAAGAAGCCCGAGATCGTGGCGCCGGGGACCCACATCCAGGGCGCGGCCTCCCGCTCCCTCGCCTACGACGGCTCGGGCGTCTGCAACCCCTTCTGGCCCGCGGGCCAGACCCTCTACTGCTGGTCCTCGGGGACGAGCCACTCGACGCCGGGGGTCTCCGGCGGCGCCGCCCTCGTGCGGCAGTACTTCCTCAACCAGGGCTGGGGGACGCCGAGCCCGGCGATGGTGAAGGCCTTCCTCGCGAACTCCGCGTTCCGCCTCACCGGGGTCGGGGCGAACGACACGCTCCCGTCGAACAACCAGGGGATGGGGCGCATGGACCTGGGCCGCGCCTTCGACGGGGTCGCCCGGATGCGGGTCGATCAAGCCCAGGTCCTCGGGGCATCGGGAGCGACCTTCACGACGAACGGCTCGATCGCCTCCAGCGCCCAGCCCTTCCGGGTCACCCTCGCCTGGACGGACGCGCCGGGCCCGACGACCGGCAACGCTTTCGTCAACAACCTCGACCTCGAGGTGACCGTCAACGGCACCCTCTTCCGCGGCAACGTCTTCTCGGGCGGCACCTCGATCGCGGGCGGGACCGCCGACGGGTCGAACAACCTCGAGTCGGTCTTCCTCCCCGCGGGGACGACCGGTTCCTTCTCGGTCACCGTCAAGGCGACGAACGTCGCGGGCGACGGCGTCCCCGGCAACGGCGACACGACGGACCAGGACTTCGCCCTCCTCGTCTACAACGGCTCGACCGCCGCCCCGACGCCCGACTTCTCCCTCTCGGCGAGCCCGGCCTCGCAGACGATCACGGCGGGAGCCTCGACGAGCACCACGGTCACCTCGACCCCGACCGGCGGGTTCGCCTCGAACGTCACCCTCTCCGCCTCGCCGGCGATCACGGGCGTGACCTACTCCTTCTCCCCGAATCCAGTCGCCGCGAACGGCGCCTCGACCCTCTCCGTGACGACGACGAGCGGCGCGACGACGGGCCCCCACACGATCACGATCACGGGGACCGGAGGCGGCCTGACCCGGACGACGACCTTCTCGCTCACGATCAACCCGCCGGCGACGCCGAACTTCTCCCTCTCCGTCTCCCCGGCCTCCCGGACGGTGACGGCGGGGACATCGACGACCTACTCGGTCTCCTCCACTCCGAGCGGGGGGTTCGCCTCGAACGTCACCCTCTCCGCCTCGCCGGCGATCACGGGCGTGACCTACTCCCTCTCCCCGAACCCGATCGCCGCGAGCGGCTCCTCGACCCTGTCGGTGACGACGACGAGCGGCGCGACGACGGGTACGCACACGATCACGATCACGGGGACGGGCGGCGGCCTCACCCGCACGACGACGGCGAGCCTGACGATCAACCCGCCGGCGTCGGGGAACCAGGTCCTCTCCTTCCCCACGACGGCGAACCTCGCGATCCCCGACAACAGCGCGACCGGGGTGACGAGCACGGTGAACGTGGCGGCCTCCCAGACGATCACGAGCGTGGCCGTCACGGTAGGCATCACCCACACCTGGATCGGCGACCTCCGCGTGACGCTGATCTCGCCGGCCGGGACCCAGGTGATCCTCCACAACAACACCGGCGGCTCGGCCGACAACATCAACACGACCTACGCGATCGTGACGGCGCCGAACCAGTCGCTGGCGGCCCTGAACGGTCAGGGAACCTCCGGGAACTGGCAGTTGAAGGTCCAGGACCTCGCGGCGGCCGACGTCGGGACCCTCAACTCCTGGAAGATCACCTTCAACGGCGAGAAGTCGGCCTCCCCCGCCCTCGCGATCCCCGACAACAACGCGACGGGGGTGACGAGCACCCTCAACTACACGGCGACCGGCACCGTCGCGTCGGTGAAGGTCCGGGTCAGTGTCACCCACACGTGGATCGGCGACCTCCGCGTGACCCTGATCTCGCCGGCCGGCACGCAGGTGATCCTCCACAACAACACCGGCGGCTCGGCCGACAACATCGTCACGGAGTATCCGGACCTCACGGTTCCGGCCCAGGCCCTCTCCGCGTTCAACGGGCAGGCGATCGCCGGGAACTGGCAGCTGAAGGTCCAGGACCTCGCCGCGGCGGACGTCGGGACGCTCAACTCCTGGACACTCTCCCTCACGACGCAGTAGGGCGGATGCGTGGGCGAGGGCCCCCCCCTCGCCATGAAACGGTTCCGGCGCGGGGCGATATGCTCCGCGGAGCCGAGCCGTGCCCAAGGCGCCCATCGAACCCCGACCCGGGTCGGTTCTCCTCGCCGCCCCGCACCTCTCCGACCCGAACTTCCGGCGGACGGCCGTGCTCCTGTGCGACCACTCGGCGAAGGGGGCCTTCGGGTTCGTGATCAACCGGCCGGCGGGGCGCTCCCTCGAGGAGGTGCTGCCGGTGCCGAACCACTTCCCCGACCGGGACGACCCGGTCTTCCTCGGGGGCCCGGTCGGGCTCGACTCGATGACGATCCTCCACCATGAGAAGGACCTCTCGGGCTCGCGCGAGGTCCTCCCGGGGGTGTTCCTCGGCGGGGAGGTCGAGGAGCTCGCCCGCGCCCTCGCCCTCCGGAAGACCCCCTCCTCCGACCTCCGCTTCCTCATCGGCTACTCCGGGTGGGGAGAGGGGCAGCTCCTGACCGAGATCAAGGAGAACGCCTGGGTCGTCTGCGCCTGCCGGCCCGAGTGGGTCTTCGACCCCCGCCCCGAGACGCTCTGGCAGCGGGCGCTCCGCACGGCGGGAGCGTCCTTCCGGCACTTCCCCGACGAGCCCCAGGCCAACTGACGCGCGTCTACTCGGTCGGGACGTCGAACCGGACGGCAGCGGAGTTCCTCGCGCTCCTCGCCTCGAAGGGGATCCGCGCGCTCGCCGACGTCCGCCGCTTCCCCGATTCGGCTCGCCTCCTCCACTTCCGGCGGGCGGCCCTCGAGGCGGCGTTGCGCGGGGAGGGGATCGGGTACGCCTCCTTCGCCGAGGAGCTCGGCGGCTTCCGCGAGGGGGGCTACGGCCCGCATGCGCGGAGCGCCGCCTTCGCGGAGGGGATCCGTCGGCTCGCCGCGCTCGCGCGGGAGGCGCCGACCGCCTTCTGCTGCGCCGAGCGCGATCCCCGCTCCTGCCACCGCCGGTTCGTCGCCGAGGCGCTCGAGGGGGAGGGGCTCGAGGCGGTCCACCTCCTCGGCCCCGGGAACGAGGCCCGGCACGGGGACCTCTTCCGCGAGGGGCAGGGGCGGCTCTTCGAGGGAGCCTGACCCCTACAATCCCCGGCGATGGTCCATCTCTCGAAGATCTACACGAAGACCGGCGACGACGGCTCGACGCGGCTCGGCGACGGGACGCGGGTGCCGAAGACCTCTCGCCGGATCGAGGCCTACGGGAGGGTCGACGAGCTCGGCGCGGCGATCGGGGTCGCCCTCGCCCTCGGCGGACTCGACCCGACGCGGGCGGCGCTCCTGCGCTCCGTCCAGAACGACCTCTACGACGTCGGCGCCGACCTGTGCGTCCCGGAGAAGGCGGCGCCGGCCAAGGGAGGGAAGCCGCGGCTCCGCGTGACGGCGGAGCAGGCGGTCCGGCTCGAGAAGGAGATCGACCGGGAGAACGCGGGGCTCGCCCCGCTCGAGAGCTTCGTGCTTCCGGGCGGGCGCCCCGGCGCGGCGCTGATCCACGTCGCCCGCACCGTCTGCCGCGGGGCCGAGCGGGCGGTCTTCCGGCTCGCGGAGGAGGAGCCGGTGAACCCGCAGGTGGGGATCTACCTCAACCGTCTCTCCGACCTCCTCTTCGTCCTCGCGCGGGCGGAGAACGACGGCGGGCGGGCCGACGTGCTGTGGGAGCCGGGCCGCCACCGCCCCGGGGGTGGGTCCTCGCCCTAGCCCCCTCGCCTAGGCCCTCGGCCAGGCCTGGGTGATGATCCACATGTGGTAGCCGAGGAGTCCGCCGTAGCTCGAGAGGGCGACGCCGAGCCCCGCGCGTCCGAGGCGGAAGTTCTTGTGGACGCAGAGGAAGACGACGCTCATCCCGACGACGAAGGACTTCCAGAAGAGGAACGGCGCCTGCCCCTGCTCGAGGAGCCAGGCCATGATCGGGTTCGCCTCGAGGCCCCCGTGGCCCAGGTGGATCACGGTGAGGATCGAGTCGAGGACGTTGAGCCCGAGGATCGCGCAGGTCGCCGCGAGCACGCCGGGCCCGTAGACGTCGATGTAGGAGTTGACCCGGGTGCCCCGACGCCGACCGCCGAAGAAAAGGTGCCGCGTGAGGACGCCGTTCCGGCGGCGCTCGAGGGGCGCGGCCGGGGGGGGGGCGTCCGCCGTCTCCCGCAGGGGATCCATGGCGGCTACTGGACGGACGTCCAGCGTTCCAGGTCCTGGCCGATCGTGCTCACCGCGATCGGCCCCGTGATCAGGCCCGCGGTCAGGAAGGCCGCGTCGAAGGCGGGCGGCACCCCGGCTCCGCTGTACTGGGCGATGTTGTTGGAGCACTGCAGGAGGACGCCCGACTGGTTGATGAAGAAGGCGCGATTGCCGCTCACGGTGCGGCTGATCGGCCAGGCGTAGGCGCACCAGATCACCTCGCAGAGGTTCGCGTTGACGGCGGTCGCGGTCGCCAGCCCTCCGGTCGGGTCCTCGGCGACGCCGGCGCCCGCCGTGTCGGGGAGCCACACCTGGTAGAGGTAGCCCGACTTCGTCACGCGGCTCCCCTGGACGGTGGCGAAGACGGCCGAGAGCGTCGGGGGGATCATCACGGACACCGTCCCGCGGACGGGATCGCTGCCGGAGAGCTCGCCGAAGGTGCCGAACTCCCCCGCGCCGTCCCCGTCGACGTCGATCTGCGAGGAGGCCTGGACCTGCGCCTGGGCCGCCAGCAGGTTCCGGAGCGTCGCGATCGCCGCCGTCTCGTTCGTCAGCGAGCGCGCGGAGATCAGGTTCGGGATCGCCATCGACGCGATGATCGTGATGATGGCGACGACGATCATCAATTCGATCAGCGTGAAACCGCGCTTCCCCTGTTGGCTCATGACTCGCCTCCCCATGTTCCCTCCTCCGGACCGGGCCCCCAATCCCTCCGGGGGCCGGAGCCCTTTTCGGTGCGGAAACGGCACGTGCTTGAGGGGGAAGGAGGGAGAGGCCACGGGGCCCGCGCTCCCGATAAGAAGACCCCGCGCCTTCGCGCGGACCCGCCTTGAAACAGGCCCTCCTCCTCCTCGCGCGCCTCTTCCTCGGCGGCTCCTTCCTCGTCCTCGGGCTGGCGAAGGTCTCCGGCGACCCGATCTTCGACGGGAAGCCCTACCCGGAGTCCTTCTCGGGATACGTGCAGGACACCCTCTCCGAGGACGGCCACCCGGTCGGGCTCTGGCGGCCCGTCCTCCAGTGGGTCGTGCAACCCTTCCCCGGCCCCTTCGCCGCCCTCGTCGGCTGGGGCGAGGTCCTGCTCGGCCTGAGCCTCCTCCTCGGCGCTCTCGTCACCTTCGGGGCGATCTGGGGGATCTTCCTGATGACGGTCCTCCAGCTGTGCGAGAACCCCTTCGGAGGCGGAGGTCCGCTCTGGACGAAGGTCGCGGGCCTCCTCGGGCACGGCTGCGTCGCCCTGGTCCTCGCCTTCCTCGCGGTCCATGGCGCGGGGCGCTTCGTCGGTCTCGACGCGGTCCTGTTCCGCAGGGGGGGAAAGCCCTCTCCGCGGCCGGTCCCGTAGCCCGGCGCGGGGGGTCAGCGCGCGCCGAGGAGGAGGTCGAGGAGCCGCGCCTTCACCGAGGTCATCTCGACCCGATCGGCGGCGCCCGCGGGATCCGTGCACGCGTAGACCGGCCCGTCCTGCGGGTCCTCGGGGAGGCGGCCATGCGAGCCGCGGACCGGGGAGGGGTCGAGCGGGATGACGTCCATCAGGTACCGGAAGCCGAGCGCTTTCTGGAGGAGCCGCCAGGCGACCCGCGCCTTCACGAAGGGGCGAGCGGGGTCGAGGAAGAGCTCTGCCGGGTCGTAGCCGGGCTTGCGGTGGATGTCGACCGTGCGAGCGAAGTCGGGCGCCGCGGCGTCGTCGAACCAGTAGGGGTAGGCGAACCAGCGATCGCGCGCGGCGAGGGCGAGGAGCTCCCCCGCGCGCGGGTGGTCGAGGCCCGCCGCCCGCTTCTCCTCCTCCCCGAGCACCGCCTCGACGCCCGGGAGCGCGAGGAGGGCCGCCCGCGCGCGCGGCCGGTCGGCGGGGTCCCGGACGTAGACGTGGGCGACCTGGTGGTCGCAGACGGCGAAGGCGCGGGAGGCGCCCGCGTCGAGGAGCTCGCCGTGCGGCGTCGGGCGGGCGCGGAGGAGGCCCGATTCGCGCAGCGCGCGGTTCGGGGCGACCCAGCCCGCGACCGGCCCGATCCCGTACTCGGAGACGACGACGACCTCCGCCCCGCGCTCCCGCCACGCCGCGGCGAGGTCGGAGGCGACGCGGTCGACCGCCCCGACGGCGGCGAGGGAGCGGGGGTCGTCGGGCCCGAAGCGCTGGAAGTCGTAGTCGAGGTGGGGGAGGTAGACGAGGGTCAGCGCCGGGGCGTGGCGCTCGAGGACGCGCTTCGCGCAGGCGGCGATCCACTCCGTCGAGACGAGGCCCGCCCCCGGCCCCCAGAACTGGAAGAGGGGGAAGGTCCCGAGGCGCTCGGAGAGGTCCGCCTCGAGGTCGGGAGGGGAGGCGTAGATCCCCGGGACCTTGCGCCCGTCCGCCGGGTAGGTGGGGCGGGGCGTCACGGAGAGGTCGGCCGAGGAGTAGAGGTTGAACCACCAGAAGAGCTTCGCGCAGGTGACGGCGGGGTCGCGCCGGCGGGCCTCCTCCCACACCTTCTCCCCCGCGACGAGCGCGTTGCTCTGGCGCCAGAAGAGGACCTCGGCTAGGTCGCGGAAGTACCAGCCGTTGCCGACGATCCCGTGGTCGCGGGGGAGGAGCCCGGTGAGCATCGTCGCCTGCGCCGGGCAGGTGACGGCGGGGAGGACCGCCGACATCGGCGCGGCGAACCCCCGCCCGAGGAGGGAGCGGAGGCCCGGCGCGCGCTCCCGCAGGAGGCGCGGGGTGAGGCCGACGACGTCGAGGACGAGGAGGGGCCGGACCACGGCGCGGGGATTCTCCCCGCGCGCGTGGCGAGGGCGAAGCCCGCTCTACGGGCAGAGGACGACCTTCACGCCGTTCCCGGCCTCGACGACCATCGTCCCGAGGTCGACGACGAACTCCTGGAGGTAGACCGTCGCGAGCGCGAAGGCGGGGTTCGGCGGGATCGGGATCACGGTCACGTTCCCCCCCGCGGGGTCGGTCGAGAAGTTGAGCCACGCGGCGAGGAGGGTGGGGTCGATGAGCGCGGCCCCCGTCGGGGAGAGGGGGACGTCGAGGGCGGCGAGCGAGAAGAAGAGGATCCCGGGGGACGATAGGGGCGCCCCGCTCGTCGTCAGGGTGAGGTTCCCCCCGACGCTCCCGCCCGAGGGGACCGTCGAGATCGAGGTGAGGAGGGGATTCGCCGAGTCGTACGCCTCGACCCCGCAGACCGTCAGGGTGTTCGTGGCGGAGGCGGCGGAGTTCCCCGCCGGGTCCGTCGCGGTCACCGAGTAGTCGATCGTCGTCCCCGGCCCCACGGCGGCGGCCCCGCCGGGGTTCGTCATCGACGCCCGGTGCAGCCCCCCGCCGATGTCCTTCATCGCGACGCTCCCGGGGAAGGCGCCGTTCGGGGCGTTGATCGTGTAGTTCGCCACCGCCGACACGTAGGTCACGCCGTCGTCGTAGATCCCGTCGCGGATCGCGGCGCGGAAGACCCAGGGGCCGGCCGTGCTCGAGCTCGCCGCGACAGCCTGGACCTGGGAGAGGACGGGGGCGAGGGTGTCCACCGCGGCGGTGTTCCCGAAGTAGAGCCGATCGGTGAAGGCGCCCGACTCCCCCTGGGCGGTGTAGACGTCGGGCTTGCCGTCGCCGTTCACGTCCCCCACGGCGACGTCGAGGGTCGAGTCGGTGACGCCGGTGAAGCCGGTGGCCACGTAGGAGAAGACCCCCGCCCCGTTGTTCAGGTAGAGCCGCTCCTGGGGCGAGCCGAGCGAGCCGACGATCGCGTCGAGGTCGCCGTCGTTGTCGTGGTCGACGAAGGCGATCTCGTTGTCGTCGAAGCCGTTCGTCCCCGTCACGTTCCCGGGGAGCGCCGTGAAGGTGAGGGTCCCGTTCGGGATGAGGTTGTTGCGGACGTACCCCTCGGTGAAGGAGCCCGGGGAGAGGGACTGGTAGAAGGCGTCGACGTCCCCGTCGTTGTCGCAGTCGGCCCACTCCGTCTCGTAGGCCGACCCGTCCGCGGGGAGGAGCGCGGAGGAATTCGAGAAGACCCCGGCCCCGTTGTTGAGGAAGAGCTGGTTGTTCCCGCCGCGGTTCGTCGCGACATAGTCGAGATCGAGGTCGCGGTCGACGTCGACGAACGTGCAGTCCTGCGGGTCGCTCGCCGCCGGGAGGCCCGCGAACCCGGTCAAGGTCGCGTCCGTGAAGACGGCGGCCCCGCTGTTCAGGTAGAGGCGGGCGATCCCCGTCGCCGTGTTCGAGAAGGCGAGGTCGATGTCCCCGTCGTTGTCCACGTCCCCGACGGCGATCCCCCAGGCGGAGATCAACGTGAGGGGCATGTTCGCGGGGGTGTTCGTGAAGACGCCCGAGCCGTTGTTGAGGAGGAGCCTCGGGGCCTGGTTGTTGCGGACGGCGAAGACGAGGTCCTGGTCCCCGTCGTCGTCGAGGTCCGCCGCGATGACCACCGCGCCCGCGAGCGAGAGGACCCCCAGCCGCGTGACCGACTCGTCGACGAGGCCGCCGCCGGTCGGATAGTTGTTGATGAAGAGCTGCTGCTGGGCGAGGCCGGCCGATCCGTTCGCGCAGACGACGTCGAGGTCCCCGTCCCCGTCGACGTCGGCGAGGATCGCCCCCTCCGTGTACGGGGGGGTCGGCGTCTGGCCCGGGACGGCGCCCACCTGGAGCGAGAAGGTCTGGGCGAGCGCGGGGGGGGCGAGGAGGGCGACGGCGAGGCTAGGAAATCGGAATCGCATCGGGGGGACTCCCGGAGTAGGATTTCTTGGAATCGGCCGCGCGGAGCGCGTGCGGACGGGGTGTAGGTTACCCCCCCCGCGCGCGCCGCGCGAGCCCGCGGCGCCGGCCCCCCGGAACGATCGATGCCCGGCGCCGCGATCGGTCCCCGAAGCAGGGCACGAGGGAGGGTCGCGGCTCGACGTCCACGGGCCGCAAGGAGCAGTGCGGTGCGCACTTTGACGGTCCTCGTGGCCGCCGGGTTCCTCGTCTCGGCGGCGCAGGGAGGCGTGTCGACGGCCTCCAAGGCGATCGGCGGTCCGGGGGGGCTCTCCTGTTGTGGGCCGGGGGATCCTCCGACCCTGTGCGACGGGAGCACGGAGGCGAGCGCGCGCGTCTCGTTCTCGTACGACGACGTCGCGCGCACCCTCACCCTCGTCGTCGAGAACACCTCCCCCGTGGAGCCGGGCGTGCCGAACCCGCTCCTGACGAAGCTCCACTTCAACGCCCCGCCCGGGGCCGTGACCGGGCTCACGCTCCTCTCGCAGACGGGGTCGGGGGGCGCCACCCCGACCTGGAACGTCGTCTTCGACCCGGACCCGACGTCGGGGACGAAGCCGGCGAAGCTCGGCTGCCTCGGCGCCTTCAGCGCGCGCCTCTCCAACGGCAACGGGATCGCGAACGCGATCGCGAACGGCGCTGCCGACACCTTCGAGGCGCCGAACGGGTCGTGGGCCGTCGGACCCGTCACCTTCGTCCTCGACGTGGAGACCGCCTCCGGTTCCGTCGTCGACGCCTCGGACTTCGCGAGCGCCTTCAGCCACAACCCCCCCGGCATCCACCAGGTGAACCTCGGGGCCCACTTCCAGGCGGGAGGCCCGCAGGGGAAGAGCGGCAAGATCTCCTCCGGCTTCGGATGCGAGCCGGGCGAGTTCCTCCAGGGAACGCCGAGCATCGGCTCGACCGTCACCCTCGTCATGAGCGGCACGCCCGGATGTTGTGGCTGCCTCGGCGTCTCCGACAGCGCCGGGCCGACCCTCCTGCCGAACATCCCGGGCGCTCCGCCCCTCCTCGTGCCGCTCGGCGTCCCGGTGCACGTCCTGATCTCCACGACGACGATCACCGCCGGGACGACGGTGAGCGTCGCGATCGCGATCCCGAACGACCTGTCCCTCGTCGGGGAGACCTTCTACTTCGCGACCGTCCTCTTCCTCCCCTCGACCGGCGAGCTCTTCGTCTCGAGCGGCTCCAGCGTCACGATCCTCCCCTAGCTTCGCATCCCCCCGCGCCCGCGCGGTTCCCCCTCCATCCGATCGGGGCCCTCATCTCCTCCTGGACGAGGGCCCCGATCTTTCCGCCCGGGCCCCGCGGCTTCCCGGCTCCCCCTCCCCGCCTAGAATCGCGCCGTTGACCGAGTTCACCGGGAGGACACGACCGCTCGACCGGATTCTCGCCGCGGCCCCCATGCTCGCGGCGGGGTTCCTCCCCTCGCGCCCGCAGGGCGATCTCGCGGACCTCCGCTCCCGGCTCAAGTCCCCGGAGGTCCCGGTCCGCCGCCAGGCCGCCGAGGACCTCGCCCGGATCGACACCCCGGCGGCCTCGAGGCTCCTCCTCGAGGCGATCGAGGACGACGCCCCCAAGGTCCGGGACGAGGCGATCCGCTCCCTCGGCCGCCTCGGGAGCGCCGAGGCCCTCGCGGTCGTCGCGAAGGAGGGGCTCGGCTCCAAGCACGTCGGCGTCCGCCTCGGCTGCGCGGAGGCCCTGGGACGCGCCCGGGGGACCTTCGACCGCGCCTCCCTCCTCCGGATGGCGCAGGCCGAGAAGGACCCGCTGGCGCGCCTCGCCGCGATCCGCTCTCTCGGGCGGGTCGGCGCGGCGGCCGACTTCAACCCCCTCTCCCGGCTCGAGGGGAAGGACCCCGAGGTCCGGGCCGAGGTCCTCCGCGCCCTCGCCGCGATCGACGGCGCGAAAGCGAAGCCTCTCCTGCTCGGGGCGCTCGGCGGAAAGGACGAGCTCGGCGCCGCGGCCCTCCGGATCCTCGGGGAGGCCGACCCGGCAGAGGGCGCCGCCGCCGCGCTCCCCCTCCTCGCCGCGCCCGACTGGCGGGCGCGCTCCCAGGCGATCCGCACGCTCGAGCGTTCGCGCGACGCGCGGTCGATCGAGGCCCTCCTCGGGCGCCTCGCCGTCGAGGAGAGGCCCCGGCTCCGCGAGGACATCGCGAGGGCGCTGCGCTCGCTCACCGGCATGAAGTTCCGCACGGAGGCGGTCGAGTGGGAGCGCTGGTGGAAGGAGAACGGCGCCGGCTTCCGCGTCCCGCCGCGCGCCGGGGAGGCCCCGCCGCGCGAGGCGACGTCCGCCTCCTTCTACGGGCTCCCCCTCGCCTCGGACGCCCTCGTCTTCGTCCTCGACTACTCCGGCTCGATGCGGGAGCCCGCGGAAGCGGGCTCGAAGGAGACGAGGAAGGACCGCGCCGTCGCCGAGCTCGCCCGCGCGCTGCGCGCCCTCCCCCCCTTCGCGCGGTTCAACGTGCTCCTCGTCCGCGCGGAGGTCGAGCCGTACTCTCGCCGCGGGCTCCAGCCCGCCGCTCCGAAGTCGGTCGAGGAGGCCGTCTCCTTCGCGGGCCGGGCGGACGCGCGGCAATCGGGGGACTTCTGGAAGGGATTCCGCGCGGCGATGGAGGACCCCGACGCGGACAGCGTCTGCTTCCTCTCGGACGGCGCGCCCAGCGCCGGGGCCTTCGTCTACCGCGAGCGGCTCGTCGAAGCGGTCGACGCCCTGGCGAGGCTGCGGCAGGTCGAGGTGAACACCGCCCTCTTCGGCGGGAGCGACTTCGACCGCCGCTTCCTCGAGGAGCTGGCGCGCGCGACGGGGGGGGACTTCCGCGCCGCCCGCTGAGAGGCGCCCCTATCCCTTTCCCGTCACCTTCCGCCAGAGCCACCGCAGCGGGTCGTAGAAGTCGTCCACGACCCGCTCCTTGAGGGGGATGATCGCGTTGTCCGTGATCCGGATCGACTCGGGGCAGACCTCCGTGCAGCACTTCGTGATGTTGCACAGGCCGATCCCCCCCTGCTCCCGGAGGAAGCCCGTCCGGGTGAGCCCGTCGAGCGGATGGAGCTCGTAGCCCGCCGCCCGGACGAGCATCGCGGGGCCGACGAAGGCCCCCTTCTTGTCGTGCTCGCGGAGCACGTGGCAGACGTTCTGGCAGAGGAAGCACTCGATGCACTTGCGGAACTCCTGGACCCGGTCGGCGTCGGCCTGGTCGTACTTCCACTCCACCCCCGGGCGCGGCGTGAAGGGGGGGATCTTCTTCGCCGCCTCGAAGTTCCAGGAGACGTCCGTGACGAGGTCCTTGATCACGGGAAAGGTCTTCATCGGCCGGACGACGACCGGCTGGTCGAGGGGGAGGGAGTCGAGCCGGCTCTTGCACATGAGCCGGGGCTTCCCGTTCACCTCGGCGGAGCAGGAGCCGCACTTCGCCGCCTTGCAGTTCCACCGCACCGCGAGGTCGGGGGCGCCGTGGGCCTGGATCCAGTGGACCGCGTCGAGGACGACCATCCCCGGGGAGACCGGGACGCGGTACTCGCGCATCTCTCCGCCGGCGCGATCGCCGCGGAAGACCCGGAAGACCGCCTCGGTCGCGCTCACTTCTTCTCCTCGAAGAGCTTCCTCAGGTCCTCCGGCATCTCGGGGAGCGGGGTCCGGACGACCTCCATCCCCCCGTCGCGGCGGCGGATCGCGATGTTCACCTTCCCGAAGGCGAGGTCGGCCTTCGGGAAGTCGAGCCGGCTGTGGGCGCCGCGGCTCTCGCGCCGCTCGAGGGCGGCGCGCGCCACCATCTCCGCGGCGTCGATCATGTTCCGGAGGTCGAACGCGAGGTGCCAGCCGGGGTTGTAGAGGCGCGAGCCCGTGACCCGGGCGCGGGAGGCGCGGGCACGAAACTCCTCGAGCCGGCCGACCGATGTCTCGAGGTCCTCCCTCGTCCGGAAGATCCCGACGAGCGCCTGCATCGCCTCCTGGAGGTCGTGGTGGATGGCGTAGGGGTCCTCCCCGGTGTTCTCGAAGAAGGCGAGGATCTCCCGTTCCGCGACGGCCGTCGCGTCCGCGTCGATCCTCGGGGCCGGGGCCTTCCCCGCGGCCTCGGCCGCGCCGAGCCCGGCGCGCCGCCCGAAGACGAGGAGATCGGAGAGGGAGTTCCCCCCGAGGCGGTTCGCCCCGTGCATGCCGCCCGAGACCTCCCCTGCCGCGAAGAGCCCTGGCACGGTGGTCCTCCCCGAGTCGGGATCGACCCGAACGCCTCCCATCGCGTAGTGGCACGTCGGCCCCACCTCCATCGGCTCCTTCGTGATGTCGACGTCGGCGAGGTCCTTGAACTGGTGGTACATGCTCGGGAGCTTCTTCACGACGTGCTCGGCGGGGAGATAGGACACATCGAGGAAGACCCCCCCGTGAGGGGAGCCGCGCCCCTCCCTGTTCTCCGTGTAGATCGCTCGCGCGACATTGTCGCGGGTCGAGAGCTCGGGCGGGCGCTTCTTGAAGTCGGGGGATCGCCCGGCGATGTGGTCGGCCAGCCACTCCTTCGCCTGCGCCTCGTCCTTCGAGAAGTCCGCGCGCTTCTCCTCCGGGAGGTACCTCCACATGAAGCGCTCGCCCTTGGCGTTGCGCAGGATCCCCCCCTCCGCGCGGACCGCCTCGGTCACCAAGATGCCGCGCACGCCCGGCGGCCAGACCATCCCGGTCGGATGGAACTGGACGAACTCCATGTCGATCAGCTCCGCCCCCGCGCGGTAGGCGAGCGCGTGCCCGTCGGCCGTGTACTCCCAGGAGTTCGACGTGACGGACCACGCCTTCCCGATCCCCCCCGTCGCGAGGATGACCGCCTTCGCCGGGAACACGACGAAGCGCCCCGACTCCCGCCAGTACCCGAACGCCCCGACGACCCGGTCCCCGTCCCGGAGGAGGTGGGTGACCGTGCACTCCATGTGGACGTCGATCCCCTGGTGGACCCCCTTGTCCTGCAGCG
>CBRGOK010000010.1:0-20687 GCA_967798035.1 uncultured bacterium | reverse complement strand
AGCCGCGGCGATCGCCGCCGTGGCGCGCCTCCGGACGAAGGAGGCGATCCCGATCCTGATCGAGAAGCTCAAGGGGGAGGAGGGCCGGCTCGTCGACGACGCCGCGGTCTCGCTGAAGAGCCTGACGGCGACCGACTTCGGGGCCGACTACGACCTCTGGAAGAAGTGGTGGGACCGGCTCGGCGCGGTCTTCGTGCCCCCGAGCCTCGAGGAGATGGCGAAGCTCGAGGAGAAGCGGATCGAGTCCTCCGCGCAGTACGGGGCCCGCAAGGACGTCGTCAAGTACCACAACATCCAGACCCCCTCGAAGAGGGTCCTCTTCATCGTCGACATCTCGGGCTCGATGGAGGACTTCGTCGTCGAGCGGGAGCGGTTCAAGGAGCGCGGGTTCGCGAAGTTCCGCAAGATCGACATCATGCGGGAGGAGCTGGCGCGGACGATCGTCAACCTCGAGCCGCACGTCCAGTTCAACATCCTCGCCTTCGCGACGAAGGTGAAGCCCTGGCGCAAGTGGCTCGTCCCCGCGAACTCGCTCCACAAGATGTCCGCCGCGGACTGGGCCGATTCGCTGGAGCCGATCGGGGGGAGCTCGAGCGAGGGGCTCGCGACGGCCGGCCTCCTCGGCTCGGCGAGCCTCGAGGAGGGGAGGACGAACAGCTACGCGGCGTTGCTGGCCGGGCTCGGAGTGAGCGGGCCGGGCGACCCCGCGATCGACGAGCCCTCCCCGGTCGACACCGTCTTCTACCTCTCCGACGGCCGGCCGAGCGTCGGGGAGTTCGTCGACACGGACGACATCCTGGCGGTCGTGAACGAGATCAACCGGCGCCGGAAGATCGTCATCCACGTGCTGGCGATCGGGGAGTTCCAGAGGGGGTGGATGGAGCGCCTGGCAAGGGAGAACGGGGGGCAGTTCGTGGACCTGGGGCGCTAGGCCGGCTTGACCCACCCCCCCCGATCGGATACACAGGAGGGCCGCGCAGGGCGTTGCCCGCGAGCCCTTGCGAACGGGGCGTGGCTCAGCTTGGCTAGAGCGCAGCGTTCGGGACGCTGAGGTCGCTGGTTCAAATCCAGTCGCCCCGACCAGCCGGCGGTAAGCCGCGCCTCCCGCGGGCAGCCGATCGCCCTTCCCGCTCGCCCGGCCGGGCCGGATCCCCTCCGGCGGGTCCGCCCGGCGGTCGCCCGTAGAACGCGGGTCCCGGGGCGTTCCCCGGGGGAGTTCGTCCGCCGCCCCTCCGGCGGCGTGGAGGTTGGTTCGTGCAAAAGCCCCGCAACCGTCCGTTCCGCAGGCGCCGGCGCGGCTTCCGAGGAGGAGGCCCCGGCGGCCGCCCCCAACAGTTCCACCGGCCGAACCGGCCCGGGGGAGGGGGGGAGGTCGCGCTCGTCGAGGGAGCGGCGCCCCCGCTCGCGGGGGGGGAGCTCGTCAGCGGGATGCTCGAGGTCCTCTCCGAGGGCTTCGGGCTGCTCCGCTGGCAGCGCTACAGCTTCCTCCCGACCGACCGGGACCTCTTCGTCCCGAACCAGCTGATCCGGCGCTGGAACCTCCGGGACGGCTCCGACGTCGAGGGCCGGGTCGGCCCTCCCCGGCGTCCCGGCCAGAAGGCGACGCTCCTCGAGGTCACCCGCGTCGACGGCCTCGACCCGGAGTCCGCCCGGGACTGCCTCGACTTCAAGAAGCTCACCTCGATCGACCCCGACTTCCAGTACGAGCTCGGGGACGCCCCCGTCGAGGATGGGGAGGACGACGGAGACGTCTCCCTGCGCGTGCTCGACCTCCTCACCCCGGTCGGGCGGGGACAGCGCGGCCTCGTCGTCTCCCCCCCCCGGGCGGGCAAGACGATCCTCCTCCAGAAGATCGCCCAGGCGATGGAGCGGAAGTACCCCGACGTCCACCTGATGGTCCTCCTCGTCGACGAGCGCCCGGAGGAGGGGACCTACTGGCGGCGGGCGACGAAGGGGGAGGTCTTCCTCTCGACCCTCGACCAGCCGACGAAGAACCACATCGCGATCGCGGAGGCGGTCTGGCGGCGGGCGCGCCACCTCGTCGAGCGGGGCAAGGAGGTGATGCTCCTCCTCGACTCGATCACGCGGCTCGCCCGCGCCTACAACCACGAGGTGAACTCCGGCCGGATCATGTCGGGCGGGATCGACGCCCGGACGATGGAGCGGCCGAAGCAGATGTTCGGCTCGGCCCGCAACACGGAGGAGGGGGGCGCCCTGACGATCCTCGGCACCGCCCTCGTCGACACCGGCAGCCGCATGGACCAGGTGATCTACGAGGAGTTCAAGGGGACGGGGAACATGGAGCTCCACCTCTCCCGCCCCCTCGCCGACCGGCGGATCTTCCCCGCCTTCGACATCTCGATGTCGGGGACCCGCAAGGAGGAGAAGCTCCTCTCCTCGACGAGGCTCCGCCGGGTCGCCACCCTCCGGAGGGTCCTCAACCGGCTGAAGCCGATCGAGGCGATGGAGCTCCTGATCCAGAAGCTCGGCAAGAGCAAGACGAACGACGAGTTCCTGAAGGCCTTCGAGCTGGCCGACGTCGCCTGAGCCCCCAACGCCGGGGAGCCCCGCTCCGTACAGGGGACGCATTGACCGGCGGGGGTCCGATTCTTGAGAATCCCCCGCCCACCGGGGTATCCCGGCGGTCGAGCCCCCGCCGATGATCCGCGTCCAGGGACTGACGAAGCGCTACGGGCCGGTCGTCGCCCTCGAGGGGGTCTCCTTCGAGATCGGCCGGGGAGAGGTCGTCGGTTTCCTCGGCCCGAACGGGGCCGGGAAGACGACGACGATGAAGATCCTCACCGGCTACCTCCACCCCGACCGTGGCGGGGCGGAGGTGGCGGGGCACTCCGTTCTCCGGGAGCCCCTCTCCGTGAAGCGCCAGATCGGCTACCTCCCGGAGAGCACCCCCCTCTACGCCGAGATGCGGGTCGACCACTACCTCGATTTCGCCGGGGCCGTCCGGGGGATCCCGGCCGCGGGGCGGAAGGGGGCCATCGACCGCGTCGTCGGGGCCTGTGCGCTCGAGGGGGTGATGAAGAAGCAGGTCGGCGAGCTCTCCCGCGGCTACCGCCAGCGGGTCGGCCTCGCCCAGGCGCTCCTGCACGATCCCCCGATCCTCATCCTCGACGAGCCGACTTCGGGCCTCGACCCGAACCAGATCGTCGAGATCCGGGGGCTGATCGCGCGGCTCGGCCGGGAGAAGACGATCCTCCTCTCGACCCACATCCTCCCGGAGGTCCGGGAGACCTGCCGCCGGGTCCTGATCATCCACCGCGGCCGGATCGTCGCGGACGGGACCCCCGACTCCCTGGCGGCCGGGCAGCGCGACGAGACGACGCTGTTCGTCACGGTCCGCGGGGCCGGCGCGGCCGGCGCCCTCTCCGGCATCCCCGGCGTCCGGAGGGTCGAGCCCCTCGGGACGGAGGACGGGCGGGAGCGCCTGCGCCTGCGCGTTGCCTCCGATGCCCCGGTCGAGGAGGCGGTCTTCGACGCCGCGGTCGCGCGCGGGTGGAAGATCCTCGAGATGCGCCGCGAGATCCCGACCCTCGAGGACGTCTTCCGGCGCCTGACGACGGAGTCCTAGGGTGGCGCGCTCCCTCGTCCTCGCCCGGCGCGAACTGCGCGCCTACTTCGATTCCCCGATCGCCTACATCTTCCTCGTCGTCTTCCTCGCCCTCTCTTCCTACTTCTTCTTCTTCCAGCTCCAGGGGTTCTTCGCCGTCCGGCTGGCGACGATGAGGATCTACTTCGACGTCCTCCCCTACCTCCTCCTCTTCGTCGTCCCCGCCCTGACAATGCGGCTGTGGGCGGAGGAGCGCCGGGCGGGGACCGAGGAACTCCTCCTCACCTTCCCCGTGCGCCCCTTCGAGATCGTCGCCGGGAAGTTCCTCGCCGCCTTCGCCCTCGTCGGGCTCACCCTCCTCCTCTCCCTCCCCCTCGCCTTCCAGATCGCCGCGCTCGGCCCCCTCGACTGGGGTCCCGTCGTCGGCGGGCTCCTCGGAGGGGCGCTCCTCGGCGCCTCCTACCTCGCCTTCGGGATGTTCGTCTCGAGCCTCACCCGCAACCAGATCGTCGCCTTCATCGTCACCCTCGTAGGGCTCCTCTTCTTCGTCTCCGTCGGGAGCACCCTCGTCCTCGCCCGCGCCCCCGCCGGGCTTGCCCCCTTCCTCGAGGCGCTCGACCTCGAGACCCACTTCAAGGCGATCGCCCGGGGCGTCGTCGACCTGCGCGACCTCTTCTTCTACCTTTCGTTCGTCGGCTTCTTCCTCTACCTCAACTCGGCGGCGCTCGCCTGGAGGCGCTGGCGGTGAGCGCGTCGCCGAAGACCTTCTTCACGAGGAACGCGATCCTGACGGTCGCGCTCCTCCTCGGGATCCTCCTCGAGGCGAACCTGCTCGCCCGCCGGCTCCTCCTCGCGCGGGCCGACCTGACGGAGGACCGGGAGTACACGCTCGCGGACGCGAGCCGGCGACTCGTCGGCGGGCTGAAGGACCGGCTCGTCATCACTGCCTACTTCACTCCGCGCGACAAGGTCCCGGGCTACTTCGTCCCGGACTGGAGGAGGATCGCCGACCTCCTCGAGGAGTACCGCGCCTTTGGCCGCGGCCGCGTCGTCGTCGAGTTCGTCGACCCGGCCAAGGAGTCCGAGGCGCGCGAGAAAGCCGAGAGGATGGGGGTCCGCCCCTTCCCGATCCGGGTGCTCGAGCGCGAGCAGATCTCCCAGCAGACGATCTACATGGGGATCGTGATGCGCTACGAGGAGCGGAACAAGACGATTCCGATGATCCGCCCCGCGGAGGTCGCCTCGATCGAGTACCAGGTCACGACGGCGGTGAAGTCCCTCGTCGCGGAGCGCAACCCGAGGGTCGCCTTGTTCTCCAGGGAGCCGGACAAGCCACCGAAGATGAAGGGGTTCGAGCTCCCGACCCCCCCCGACCGGATCTACCAGGTCCTGCGGGACGCTCTCGGGGAACGCGTCGAGGTCGTCGACGTCAAGCTCAAGAGGGACCTCGTCCCGGCGGACGTGGACGTCCTCGTCTGTCCGCGCCCGAGGGAGGTGACCGCGCACGAGAAGTTCTCGATCGACCAGTTCGTGATGCGAGGGGGGCGACTCCTCGTCCTCCTCGACCGGGCCGACTATCCCCAGGCGGAGAACCTCCGCCGCAAGGAGATCCCGCTCGGCTTCGAGGACCTCCTCGAGCACTGGGGGTTCCGCGTCCCGAACGCCCTCATCGTCGAGAACAACCAGGCGTCCGCGGCGATGCAGCAGCCGCAGCGCGTAAAGGTCGGGGCGGGGGAGATCACCGTCCCGCGGGCGATCTTCTACCCCTTTTGGCCGAGGGTGTCGGAGGAATGGCAGGGGTTCTCCAAGGACAACCCGGCGACCGCCCGGCTGGGGCAGGCGATCTTCCTCTGGGTGAACCCGGTCGAGGCCATCCCCGAGCGCCTCGCAGCGGCGGGCCTCTCCTCCGAGTGGCTGCTGCGCTCCTCGCCCCGCTCCTGGCGGACGGAGAAGGTCGACCAGGTGTTTCCCGACGAGCGGACCCTCGGCGCCCTCGAGCTCGAGCTGGTGAAGGAGAAGCCCGCGCCGAGCACCTTCGCGATCGCGGTCTCCGGCTCGTTCCCCTCCTTCTTCGAGGGGAAGGAGGCCCCCCCGCCCGAGAAGGAGCGACCCACGGACAAGGACCCGGAGACGCGCCCCGCCCCGCCGATCGTGACGAAGGGGGCCGACACGCGGGTCGTCGTCGTCGGCGACTCCGACTTCGCCGCGAATTACGTCCTCCTGTCGAGCCGCGTGCCCTCGGAGGGTCCCAACTTCCTCCTCCTCGCGAACCTGGTCGACTGGCTCGCCCTGGACCCCGACCTCATCGCGATCCGCTCGCGCGGGACCCGCGACCGCTCCCTCACGGCGCTGCGCGACCGCCGGGAGCGCTACCTCGAGGAGCTCGGCTTGCGGCCCGGGGCGACGTTGACGAGGGAGGAACTACAGAGCAAGCAGGACGAGGTGGAGGAGCGGCTCCAGGCGTTCAAGGACCGGGTCAAGTACACCCACCTCCTCGGCCTCCCCCTCGCCGTCGTGCTCTTCGGCGTCGTCCGGGCGGCGCTCCGGGCGCGCGAGAAACGGGCCTACTTGAACCGCTTCGCGGGCGCGGCGGCCTCGAAGTCCCGCGCGCCCGCCCCGACCGGGGGGACCCCGTGAACCGGCTGAACAGGATCCTCCTCGCGATCCTCGTCGCGCTGACCGCGGCGGTCCTCGCCGTCGAGAAGCCCTTCGCGGGGGACGCGTACGAGAAGGCGAGGCGGCGCGAGCACCCCCTCTTCCCCGGATTCGACGCGACCCGCGCCGCGAGGCTCGAGATCCGATCGAAGGAGAAGGGGGTCGAGATCGAGCGCGCCCCCGACGGCTCCTGGGTCGTGCCGGCCGCCTTCGGCTATCGCGCGAAGATGCAGGGGGACGACTCGGTCCCGGGCTTCTTCGACCGGATCCTCCGGATGAAGGGGCGCGAGCCGGTCTCCGACAACCCCGCGAGCCACGACCGGTTCAACGTGGGGGAGACGGGGATCCTCATCCGCGTCTCCGACGCCGGCGGCGCCCCGCTCGTCGAGTTCCGCCAGGGGCGCTTCGACATCAACCCGAACGACCCCGACTTCGAGCAGAAGTTCTCCTTCGCCTCCTTCGTCCGGCGGACCGACTCGAACGAGGTCTACCTCGTCGACCCGTTCTTCCCGATGGGGCTCTCTCCCTCCGAGTGGATCGACACCTCCTTCGTCCGGTTCGAGCCCTCGAGCGCGACGGAGTTCACGGTCGAGGGGCCCCTCGTCGGGGCGCGCGTCCACCTCGTCCGGCAGGGGGAGATCTGGTCGATCGGGGGGCCGGAGGGGGGGCCCGCGAAGAAGGAGGCGGCCGACGCCTGGCTCCAGGCTCTCGGGCTCATCTCCTCCTTCAAGGAGGTCGCGGGGAAGGGGGAGGACCGGGCGAAGTACGGCCTGGCGAACGCCGAGCTGGTGGTCCGGGCGAAGACCGCGGACGGGACGGAGCACTCCGCCGTCTTCGCCAAGGGCCCGGACGCGAAGAACTTCTACGCCGCGAAGGGGGCGGACGACCCCTGGATCTACGTCGTGCCCGACTGGACGGTCGACAACCTGAAGAAGAAGGTCGAGGACTTCAGGGAGCCGCCCGCCTCCCAGCCCGCCTCGGCCCCGGCCTCCGGCCCGGCCGAGCCCGGCGCCGCGACGCAGCCGCGCTGACCCCGACCCTCGAGGACTCGACGTGCGGCGCGGAGGATCCGTCAACCGACTCAACAAGGCCTTCTTCTCCGTCTTCGTCGCGCTGACCGCGGCGGTCCTTGCCGCCGGGAGGCCCTTCGCGGGGGACGCCTACGAGAAGGCAAGGAGCTGCGAGCGCCTCCTCTTCCCCGGCTTCGACGCGACCTATGCGGCGAAGCTCGAGATCCGCTCGAAGGAGAAGGGGGCCGAGATCGTGCGCGCCCCCGACGGCACATGGATCGTGCCCGCAGCCTTCGGCTACCGCGCGAAGATGCAGGGGGACGACTCGGTCCCGGGGTTCTTCGATCGGATCCTCCGGATGAAGGTGCGCGAGCCGGTCTCCGACAACCCGGCGGACCTCCACCGGTACAACGTCGGGGACTCGGGGATCCTCATCCGCGTCTTCGACGCCGGTGGCGCCCCCCTCGTCGAGTTCCGCCATGGGCGCTACGACATCAACCCGAACGACCCCAACTTCCGGCAGAAGTTCTCCTTCGCCTCCTTCGTCCGGCGGACCGACTCGAACGAGGTCTTCCTCGTCGAGGAGTTCTTCCCGATTGGGCTCTCCCCCTCCGAGTGGATCGACATCTCCCTCGTCCGGTTCGAGCCCTCGAGGGCGACGGAGTTCACGATCGAGGGGCCCCTCGTCGGGGAGCGCGTTCACCTCGTCAGGGAGGGAGATCGCTGGTCGATCTCCGGGCCCGGGGGGGGACCCGCGAAGAAGGGGGCGGCGAATGGCTGGGTCCAGGCCTTCGGCTACTCCTCCTTCAAGGAGGTCGCCGGGAAGGGGGAGGACCGGGCGAAGTTCGGTCTGACGAACCCCGAGTTGATCGTCCGGGCGAAGACCGCGGACGGGACCGAGCATGTCGCGCGGTTCGCGAAGGGGGCGGCGGACAGGACCTTCTACGCCGCGAAGGGGGAGCAGGACCCCTGGATCTTCGTGGTCCCGGACTGGACCGTCGACAACCTGAAGAAGAAGGTGGAGGACTTCAGGTAGCCGCCCGCCTCGGTCCCCGCCTCCGCTCCCGCCGAGCCGGGCGCCGCGACCCCGCCGCCCTAGCCGGGCCGCGCCGGGCTTCCTCGCCCAGGAAGTAGCGCGCGAGGGCGACGATCGAGAACCCCTCCCGGATGTCGCCGCGCCGGATCATCCGCCGCACCTCCTCGGCTCCGAAGGTGTGCACCTCGATCGACTCGGTCCGCTCGTGCTTCGTGCGGGAATGGACGAGGTCGCGGGCGACGAAGGTGTAGGCGCGGTGGGGGGAGATGCCGGCGAGGGGGAAGTAGGGCCGACCTCCCTCGAGCCGCCGCGGCCGCCAGCCCGACTCCTCCTCGCATTCCCGCCGCGCCGCCTGGCTGGGGCTCTCCCCGCGGTGGATCCTGCCGGCGGGGACCTCCCAGAGGGAGCGGCGGGGGGCGTAGCGGTACTGCTTGAGGAGGACGATCCTCCCGTCGTCGAGGACGGGGACGACGATGGCGGCGTCGGGGATCTCGATCACGTGGTGGACGCCCCGCCCCCCCCCGGGGAAGGCGACCCGGTCGCGCCGGAGGGCGCAGTAGACGCTCTCGTAGAGGCGCTCGATCCCGAGGGTCCGGTAGGGGCCCGCCACGGGGGGCGGGATTGTAGGGGGCCGCCCGGCTCAAGGGCGGGGCGCGGGAATCCGAAAAGGGGGCCATCTCCTCCTTCTTGGGGCCGGGGGTCTTGCGGGTGTCTGCGAGCCTCCGGCCCTTTTTCTTTCACCCGGCACGGCCGGGAGCGGGCCGTCGACCCGGGTGGACCCGGCCGGTAGGTTCGGGTCCGTGGATCCGGCGGAGACGTTTCTCCACGAGCTGGCGAGGGCTCGCGGTCGCGCGCGCCTGCTCGCCCTCGTCGAGTCCCTCCCCCTTGCGGCGTCCGCAGTTGCCGCCGGGGCCGCGCTCGCCCTCGCGACCGGGTTTCCCGCCTCCGCGTCCGCGCCCGCGGCGCTCCTCGTCTTCCTCGTCGCCTTCCTCCGAGCACCTGTGTCCCCGCGCCGGCTCGACGGCCGGCTCTCCCTTGGTGGCGGGATCGCGTGCGCGGCGGAGGTCGCCCGGCGCGGACCCTCGAGTGGAGTCGAGCGGCTCCTGCTCCTCGGCGCGACTCGGGCGCTCCCCGGCCTCCTTCCCCTCCCGCCGCGACAGCCGGGCGCGGTTCCTCGAGTGTTCGCCATCGTTGCGGCCTCGCTCCTCGCTTCGCTGGGGGCGTCGGCACCGGTCCACCGGGATCCCGTCGTGGAAGCGGGACGGCCCCCTTCGAGCGCGGCCGTGCCGAAGGGGGTCGAGGGCCTCCGGACGGAGGAAGCGACCTCCGCGAGCGGTCCGACCGACGGGGCGGAGCGCCCCCAGTCCGTCCCCACGACAGGGCCCACGACAGGGGAGGAGGTCGCAGGTGCCGGCCGCACCCCGGACCCTCGGGGGGACGGGTCGGGAAGTCGACCGTCGGAGGAGGGGCAGAAGCCGGGGCCGGGGGAACGAACCCCGAAGCCCGTGCCGATCGAGCCGGAGGTGGGGCCTCGCCGGTCGCGGGAGGCGTTCGTCTACGAGTTCGAGGGGGAGGCGGGTGGCCGGGGAAGCCCGCGGCGCCAGCCGCTGCGGGACGCCGCGCCGCGCGCGAAGGAGCGCGCGACCGGTGCGCTGCGCCGGTCCCTCGCCACACCCGAGGAGGCCGCCTTCGCGGGGCGCTACTTCGAGCGGATCACCCCGTGATCCCGGCCGCCGACCTCCTCGACCCGTCGTTCTTCGCGCTCCTGGCGCGAATCGCCCGGCGTGCGAAGGGGGACTTCGCGCGGGGGACCCGCCCGGGCGGGAGGGGAACGCTCCCCCGGGGCGGCTCCTCCTTCCGCGAGCACCGCCGCTACACGCCGGGGGACGAGCCGCGCACGATCGACTGGAACGTCCTCGCGCGCCTTGGAGAGCCCTTCGTCAAGGTCTTCGAGTCGGAGGAGACCGGGTCCCTGGGGATCGTCCTCGACACCTCCCCATCGATGGGGGTCGGGGGAGTCCTCGACCTCGCCGTCCGCATCTCCGCCGCCCTCGGCTACCTCGTCCTCGAGCGCCCCGGGGGCGTCGTCGGACTCGCGGTGACGGACGGGCGCTTCGAGATCCGCCGGGGGCCCTCCGGCGTCGAGGGCCTCCTCCGCAGCCTCTCGGCGACCGGGCCGCTCCGCGGAGGAGGCCTCGCGTCGGCCGCGCGCAGGCTCGAGGGGTTGCGCCCCGAACACGGCGTCCTCGTCACCGACGGGGAGCCGCCGGAGGAGGTGGACCGGACTCTCGCCTTCCTGCCGCGGGGGAGGACCCTCTGCGTCCAGGTCCTCTCCCTCGAGGACCTCGACCCGCGGGGGGAGGAGAACCTCCGCGTGGCGGACCCCGAGGGGGGGAGGATCCTCTCGATCCCGAAGGGGGCGGCGTTCCTGGGCCGGTACCGGCGACTCGCGAGGGTCCGCGCCGAGGAGGTCGAGGCGGTGGCGCGGCGGCGGGGGGCCTCCTTCGCCCGGGCATTCGTGGAGGAGCCCTTCGAGGCGGCCGTCCTCGCCCTCCTCGACCGGGCGGGGCGCCGCCGCCGGCGGTGAGGGGCCTCGAGCTGCTCGGCGCCTCGATCCGGTTCGAGGAGCCCCTCGTCTTCTTCCTCCTCCCGGCGCTCCCCCTCGCCCTCGGCGTCGCGCGAGCCCTCGAGCGGCGCGCTCCCCGGTTCGTTCGCCACTTCGAGCTCTGGAAGCGCGCCCGGGCCGAGGCGGGACCCAGGGAAAAGGCCGCCCTCCTCCTCCGCCGGGCCGGGGCCGCCGCGGCGGGCCTCGCCTTCCTCGCCGTCGTCCTCGCGGCGGCCGGAGCGCGGGTCGTCGACCCCGGCGGGGGACGCTACGCCCTCGTCCTCGACGTCTCGGCCTCCACCCGCGCGAGGGGAGAGGGTGGAGTCTCGCGGCTCGAGCGACTGAAGGCCGAGGCGGCTCGCTGGGTCGAGCGGCGTCCGGAGGCCGACCGCCTCGCGGTCGTCGCCTCGGGCATCGATCCGGTCTGGATCGGGGAGGAGAGCCTCGATCGACGAGAGACGCTAGGGGCCCTTTCCCGGGCGGAACCGGAAGACGCGGCGGGAAGGCCCTCCCTCTCCCTCGCCGAGGCGAACCGGCGGGGGTTCCTCCCGATCCTCTTCACGGACGGGGGCGCCGACGCGCGCGCAGCCGAAGGCTGGGGCGCGCGATTCGTCCTCGACGAGCCCTGCCCGAACGCGGGCTTCGCCGGCTTCGAGCTGGAGGACCACGACCTGCGGCCGGAGGTCCTCGCGAGATTCGCCGTCCACAACGCGGCGGACTCGGCGCGGACGCTGCGCGCCGAGGCGCTCCTCGGGGAGGAGAGCGTCGGATCGGCCGAGCTCCGACTCGCACCCCGCGCGACCTCGGAGGGGGAGGTGCGCTTCCCCCGACGGCGCGGTGGGATCCTCCGCCTTCGCCTCGAACCCGGGGACGGCTTCTCCCTCGACGACGAGGTCGGCGCGGACGTCGCGCCGCCACTCGCCGGGCCGGTCGCCCTCACGCCGGGCGCCGCGCGGCACCCGGCGCTCCTCGCCCTCGGAACCCTCCTCGCCGAGGAGGCGGGGCTCCCCCTCGTCGAGCGCGGCGAGAAGCCCGGGGAACTCCCCTGTCTCACGATCGCCGGGGACGAGACCCTCGAGGCCACGCCGGGGGCGTGGCTCCTCTTCGGGACGCGTATTGGCGGGGCCGCGACGGGAGCGCCCCCGGGGGCCGGACCGGCCGCCTCTCCGTCCCTCCTCGCCGGACTCCCCCTCGACTCCCTGCTCGTCGCAAGCACCTTCCCCGCGCCCGCCGGCGCCCGGACGCTCGCGGCTTCGAAGGAGGGTCCCCTCCTCTATGAAGTGGCCCTCGGCGGGACGCGGATCGTGGGGTCGACCTTCACCCTCGAGGACTCCAACCTCTCCCTCCTCCCCGCCTTCCCGGTATTCGCGCGGCGCGCGTTCGAGTCCCTGGCGTCGAGCCCGCGGCCGCCGCTGCGGAGGACGGGGGCCCCGCCTCCGGGGATCCCGGTCGGCGTCTGGGGCGGGGTGGAGGTTCGACCGAAAGCCGGCCCGCTCGCCTCCGGGGGCTACGCGAACTTCCTCGACCCCGCGGAGTCCGACCTCCCGACGCTCCTCCCCGCCGGGTGGGAGGGGACTGTCCCCGACGGACCGGGAGTCGAGACCGATCCGGCGAGGCTCCTCCTCGGGATCGCCCTCGCCGGGATCGCCGCGCGGTTCCTCGCTGCGTCTGCCGCCCGCGCGCTCGAGGCGCTTTCTCCGTAGGGAGCGACTCCCTACAATCGCGCCATGTCAGGGGACTTCGTTTCCGAGAAGGTCGTCGGGGAGTCGATCACCTTCGACGACGTCCTCCTCCTCCCCGCCCGCTCCTCGATCCTCCCGAAGGACGCCGATCCCTCGGGCCGGTTCTCCCGCCGCGTCCCCCTGCGGATCCCGATCTCCTCGGCCGCCATGGACACCGTGACGGAGGCGAGGCTCGCGATCGCGCTCGCCCTTGAGGGGGGGATCGGCGTGATCCACCGCAATCTCCCGCCCGCCGCGCAGGTCCGCCAGGTCGACCTCGTCAAGCGATCGGCGAACGGCGTGATCCAGGACCCGATCACGCTGCGCGAGGACGCCAAGGTCGGCGACGCCCTCGAGATCATGCGGGAGAGCAACATCTCGGGCCTGCCGATCGTCCGCGAGGGACGCCTCTCGGGGATCCTCACGAAGCGCGACCTGCGGTTCCACGGCGGCCCCGAGATTCCGGTCCGCGACGTGATGACGAAGGAGAACCTCGTCACCGCGCCGCCCGAGACGACCCTGGAGCAGGCCCGCGAGGTCCTGCGCCGGAGCAAGGTCGAGAAGCTGATCCTCGTCGACCGCGAGCGCCGCGTGCGCGGGCTGATCACGATCCGGGACCTCGACCGCCTGGAGCGTTTCCCGCGCGCGGCGCTCGACGCCCGGGGTCGCCTGCGGGTGGGCGCGGCCGTCGGCGTCGCCGACGAAGAGAGGATCGAGGGGCTGATCCGGGCGGGGGTCGACGTCCTCGTCGTCGACACGGCGCACGGACACTCCGAGGGGGTGATCTCCGCGGTGCGGCGGATCAAGAAGTCCCACGACGTCGACGTCGTCGCCGGAAACGTGGCGACGGCCGAGGCGACGCGCGAGCTCATCGAGGCGGGCGCCGACGGCGTCAAGGTCGGGATCGGCCCCGGGTCGATCTGCACGACGCGGGTCGTCGCGGGGGTCGGGGTCCCGCAGCTCTCGGCGATCTTCGCCTGCGCGAAGGCGGCGTCCGGGGTCCCGGTCATCGCCGACGGCGGGATCCGGCTGTCCGGCGACGTCGTGAAGGCGCTCGCCGCGGGCGCCTCCTGCGCGATGATCGGCTCCCTCTTCGCCGGCGTGGAGGAGAGCCCCGGCGAGCAGTTCCTCCACCGGGGGAGGTCGTTCAAGGCGGTCCGTGGCATGGGCTCCCTCGGCGCGATGGTCGAGGGGGGGAGGGAGCGCTACGGTCAGGGGGGCGTCCGGGAGACCTCGAAGCTCGTTCCCGCGGGGATCGAGGGGATGGTCCCCTACAAGGGGCCGCTCTCCTCCTTCCTCCACCAGCTCGTCGGCGGCGTCTGCGCCGGGATGGGCTACCTCGGCGCCCGCACGCTCGCCGAGCTCCAGGAGAAGGCGCGGTTCGTCCGCGTGACGGCGGCCGGCGCCCGGGAGAGCCATCCCCACGACGTGACGATCACGAGGGAGGCGGCGAACTACTGGGTCGCGGAGTGAGTGCGCCCCACGAGGCGGTCCTCGTCGTCGACTTCGGCTCGCAGACCGCCCAGTTGATCGCGCGGCGCGTCCGCGAGGCGCGCGTCTACTGCGAGATCCACCCGCCCGCCCGATTCGCGGAGGCGGCCTCCCGCCTCCGGCCGAAGGGAGTGATCCTCTCGGGCGGACCGGCGAGCGTCTACGAATCGGGCGCCCCTTCCCTCGACCGCGACGCGGTCCTCGGCCTGCGGGTCCCGGTCCTCGGGATCTGCTACGGGATGCAGTGGCTCACGGGTGCCCTCGGCGGGAAGGTGGTCCCCGGGACGGCCCGCGAGTTCGGTCGGTCTCCCCTCGACGTGACGGGCGCCTCCCCCCTCCTCGAGGGGATCCCGGCGAGCAGCGTCGTCTGGATGAGCCACGGCGACCGGGTGGAGCGGCTTCCCGAGGGGTTCCGGACCTTCGCCCGATCGGGGAACTGCGCCCACGCCGCCGTCGTCGACGGGACGGGCCGGCTCTTCGGCGTCCTCTTCCACCCGGAAGTGACGCACACGGAGCGGGGTCGGGACGTCTTCCGCAACTTCCTCTTCCGGGTCTGCGGCCTCGCCGGCGACTGGACCGCCGCGTCCGTGATCGAGCACGCGATCGAGGAGGTCCGGGCGAAGGTCGGCGACGGCGAGGTCGTCATGGGCCTCTCCGGAGGCGTCGACTCGGCGGTCGCCTCGCTCCTGATCCACCGCGCGATCGGGTCCCGCCTCCACGCGGTCTTCGTCGACAACGGGCTCCTGCGGAAGGGAGAGCGGGAGGAGGTCGAGCGGACCTTCCGGTCCAACCTCCACCTCGACCTCACCGTCCTCGACGCGCGCGCGCGCTTCCTCGACCGACTCCGCGACGTCGTCGACCCCGAGGAGAAGCGGAAGTGCATCGGCGCCGAGTTCGTCGCCGCCTTCCGGGACGCGACCTCGCGCTTCCCGAAATCCAAGTTCCTCGGCCAGGGGACCCTCTACCCCGACGTGATCGAGTCGGTCTCGGCGTGGGGGGGGGCCACGTCGATGATCAAGAGCCACCACAACGTCGGGGGCCTCCCGCCCGACATGCCCTTCACCCTGGTCGAGCCGCTCCGTCTCCTCTTCAAGGACGAGGTCCGGGAGATCGGCCGGGCGCTCGGCCTCCCCGAGGCGATCGTCGCCCGCCAGCCCTTCCCGGGCCCCGGTCTCGCCGTCCGCCTCCTCGGGGCCGTCACGGAGGAGCGCCTCCAGGTCCTCCGCGAGGCCGACTCGATCGTCGTCGAGGAGATCGAGCGCGCCCGCGCCCACGAAGGGCTCTGGCAGTACTTCGCGATCCTCCTTCCGGTCTCGACCGTCGGGGTGATGGGGGACGCCCGGACCTACGAGAATGTGATCGCGCTGCGGATCGTCGCGAGCGAGGACGGGATGACCGCGGACTGGGTCTATCTCTCCCGCGACCTCCTCGGCCGGATCTCGAACCGGATCATCAACGAGGTCCGGGGCGTCAACCGCGTCGTCCTCGACGTCTCGAGCAAGCCCCCCGCGACGATCGAGTGGGAGTAGGGACGGTCGAGTCGCGGGACCTCGCGATCGGTCCCGTCCCTCCCCTCTCGATTGACCGCCAGCGAGCGGGTGCCTACCGTCCGGAGGCGCCCTTCGAACGGCGGCACGCGCGAGGTGTCCCATGGAGCGACGGTCGCGTCGGGTCCGAGGAACCGCGGTCGGCGTCGCGGCGGCATGCCTGGGCTGGGTCTCTCCCGCGGGGGCCTGCCAGGGAACGGCCTGTTCTCCGGCGCTCCCTGCGAACGGGTCCTTCGAGACGGGACCCGCGATTCCCGCGGCGGGCACGATGCCCCTTCCCGTCGGCTCGAGCCTCGTCGCGGGTTGGACGGTCGTGCTCGACACGGTCGACTATGTGGGCCCGTACTGGGCTGCCTACGAGGGGGGGCGATCGATCGACCTCAACGGGACCGCGCCCGGAGGAGTGGAGCAGTCCGTTGCGACGAGCCCGGGAGCGACCTACCTCGTCACCTTTTTCCTCGCGGGCGACCCGACCTGCGGGCCGGCGGTGAAGTCGGTCCAGGTCTCCGCGGCGGGACAGTCGGCGACGTTCACGTTCGACACGACCGGGGCGAGCCTCGCGGACCCCCGCTGGAACGCGAGGGAGTGGACGTTCACGGCGGCCAGCGCGACGTCGACGCTCCAGTTCGCCAGCCAGACCGCCGGCGCGTGCGGTCCGGCGCTCGACGGCGTACGCGTCACGGAGATCCCGGCCGGCGGGCCGGTCGCCAGGGTGTCGGTGAAGCGCGTCGTCGGGTCCTCGGGGACCGTCCATCCTCGATGGACCGCCGCGACGGTCGAGAACATCCTCGCGGAACAGAACGCGTACTTCGGGGCCGCGAGCGGCCTCACGTTCGTCCTCGACGAGATCGTCGACGTCGTCGACCCGAGGCTCCCGACGCCCTGGTACGACATGGACATCGTCGCGACGCCGTGGGGAACCTTCGAGGTCGCCGCCGAGGGGGACCCCTGCGCGTTTGCCTGGCGGACCGACGCGATCAACCTCTACCTCGTCGGATCGCTGACGGCCTCCTTCGGGACCCTCGGGGGGATCTGCTCCTTCCCCGTCGCTTCTCCCTACGGCGACGATCTGGTGATCCTCGCCCCCTCCCCGCCCGCGACCGCCGCGGTCTGGACGGAGGGGCGCATGCTCGCCCACGAGTTCGGCCACTACTTCAGCCTCACCCACACCTTCGAGACGGGATTCTTCGGGGTCGAGCAGCAGGGGGTCTGCCAGGCCGTGGCTCCGAACTGCGCGAGCGCGGGGGACCTCGTCTGCGACACGCCGTCCGATCCCTTCCCGTTCGGCGACCTCGCCGGGCTGGAGGCTCTCTACGGCTGCGGGAGCTGCTTCGGCTGCGACTCCTGCCCGTTCCGGGCGCTGCGCTGGAACCCGCTCGCGAACTACTCCGGGACCACGATCGACCAGGGGCGGTTCACTCCGGGGCAGGGGACGCGGATCCTGAGCGCGCTCTTCGCCTCCCGGACCCACGTTCTGGTGGGCGGCGTCTCCGCGGCGATCGGCTCGATCGCCCCCGCCTCGGCCCTCTATCCGGGCCCGACGACCCTCACGGTGGCGGGGACGGACCTGCCGGCGACCGGGACGGTGCAACTCTACGTCCCGGGCCAGCCCCCCTCCCTGCCCGCGGGCTCGCCGACCCCGACCGCGGTCACGGCGAGCTTCGCCGCGCCGCTCCCCCCGGGATTCCACTGCGTCGCCGTCCGGCAGGACGGCGAGACCGTCGCCCGCATGGCGGGGGGGCTGCACGTCCGCCCCTCGGCCCGCGGGTCGATCCTCCCGAGCCCCTTCGCGCTCTCGCTCGAGTTCGCCTCGACGATCCCCTCGGCCCCGATGGCGGCGGGGATCGGCCTCCCCTCTCCCTTCCCGATCCCGATTCCCGGCGCGGTCTACTTCCTCGATCTCCTCCCGTCGTCGATCCTCGGGCCGGTTCCTTTCCTCACGGACGCCGCCGGCGATGCCGTCTTCGGGGTCGCGGTCCCTCCGGGTCTCTCGGGCCAGGAGGTCCACGTCCAGGCCGCCGAGATCTCGGGCTCCCCGATCCGCTTCACGAACCGCGTGCGGGTGATCTTCCCGTAGGGGCCCCGGTCGACGCCCTATCGTCGGACGCGGAGAACCCGGCCCCTCCCCCGACGAGGGGCGGAGCCCTTCGAGATCTCCTCGCGCATCCTCGCGAGGAACTGGCGCGTCACGGTCCGGTCGTGCGGAGTGACGACGACGGGGACGGAACGACGGGGGAAGAGCCGCCACGATAGCCGGATCGCGAAGCGTCCCAACCGACTGAGGTCGTCCTGGCGGACATGCAGGACATGCATCCACCACCGGATCTTGGGTTCGCCGGGGATCCCGGCGGGCTCGAACACGATCTCGGTCCCCGGGTACTTCGCCTCGATCGCCCTCGCGAGGGATCTCAATCGGGCGTCCCTCACTCCGTGGCTTCCATGACGAAACGGCATGCTTCGTGCCTCAAGTCCTCGATCTCGCGCCGGGTCACCTGCTCGAGCGCGTAGTCGGCCCGAAGCCGCAACAGGCGCGCATCATCCAACAGTATCCGGTCGGACTCCTCCCCGCGAACCAAGTGCGCGGAGTCGCGGATGGTGTCGTGATCCCAGTACGTCGCGTTCCGGAAGTCACGGGGCTTCCTCCCCTGACGCTCGAGCGCGTGGATCGCGGCCTGGAAGAGAGCGTAGTAGAGACGACTCGCGCAGGCGTTGAGGCGCCCCGCGCGGAGGAGGATCATCGCCGAGTCGAGGTTCTCCCGCGCCTTCGCTCTCAAGGGTCGGGGGAGTCCGCTCCCCGCGTGGCGAAGATCTCCCCTCTGTTCGACGCGGGGGGGTTACGGGACCGCGGGAAACCCCGCGGCTACGTGGAGGGAGTCGCGGGCTTCCCCTTCTCCCCCTGGAGCGGCACGAACCGGACCTCGAAGGACTTCTCCCGCCGGACCCCCTTCGGCGTTCGCTCGAGGACGTGGAGGGTCTGGCGGTCCTTCCCGATCGGGATGACGAGGCGCCCTCCGACGGCGAGCTGGGCGATGAGCGGGTCGGGGACGTCGGGAGGGGCGGCCGTGACGAGGATCGCGTCGAAGGGCGCCTCCTCCGGCCAGCCCGCGGCGCCGTCGCCGCAGCGCAGGCGGACGTTGCGGTACCCGAGCGCGTCGAGCGTCGCCCTCGCCCGCGCGTGGAGCTCCGGCACGATCTCGATGGAGAGGACCTGGCCCGCGAGCTCGGCGAGGACGGCCGTCTGGTAGCCCGACCCGGTGCCGATCTCGAGGACCTTCTCCGTGCCGCGAAGGCGCAGGAGCTCCGTCATCGCCGCCACGACGTAGGGCTGCGAGATCGTTGCGTCGAAGCCGATCGGGAGGGGCCCGTCCTCGTAGGCGCGCCCCTCGGCCCCGGCCTCCACGAACCGGTGTCGCGGGACGACGCGCATCATCGCGAGGATACGGCCGTCCTTGATCCCCCGGGCGGCGAGCTGCTCTCGGACCATCCGTTCCCGAGCCGCCCGGGTGGAGTCTCCTTCCAAGGCTCTCAGCCGCTTCGCCGGCGCAGTCGCCGGGTGAATGCCGCGGCCGCGGGCGCGATGGCGAGGCGGACGACGGCGTAGACGGCGACCATGCCGAGGAGGACCCGCCCCGAGCCGCGGGAGCCGACCCTCCACATGCCGAGGAGCGCCGCCGCGGCGAGCGCCATCCCCGCGAGGAGGATCCACCCCTCGCCGTAGGCGATCCGACGGCCCGGACGGGAAAGGGGAGCTGCGCTCACGAGGGGGAACCGAGGAGACGGCGGAGGGTCTCCCGGACGAGCCCCGGGTTCGCCCTCCCCTTCGTCGCCCCCATGACCTTTCCCATGAGGCTGTCGAGGGCCTTCCCCTTGCCGGCCCGGAACTCCTCGACCGCCTTCGGCGCTTCCGCGATCGCCTGCCGGCAGGCGGCCTCGATGGCGGCGGGGTCGGAGACCTGCTCGAGACCCATCGAGGCGGCGAGCGCGGCGGGATCGGCTCCGGGAGATCCGACGAGCTCGCGGAAGATCGTCCGCGCGGCCCCGACCGAGACGCGAGCCGGGACGAGGGCGAGGAGCCGGGCGAGGTTCGACGCCGGGAGCGGGAAGGCCTCGATCGGGATCCCCCGCTCGTTCAGCTCGCGGCTGACCTCCCCCGCGGTCCAGTTCGCCGCCGCCTTGGGGTCTCCGCAGGACTCCGCGAGCGCCTCGAAGTAGTCGGCGAGCCCGCGCTCGGCCGTCAGGGTCTCGGACGTTTCGGCAGGGAGGCCGTAGGCGCGCTCGAAGCGCGCGCGGCGCTCGCCGGGGAGCTCGGGGAGGCTCGCGCGCAGCTCCTCGACCCACCGCGCGGGGGCGTGGAACGGCGGGAGGTCGGGCTCCGGGAAGTAGCGGTAGTCGTGCGCCTCCTCCTTGCTCCGCATCGGGGCGGTCACCCCCTGCGCGTCGCGCCACAGGCGCGTCTCCAGCTCGACGCGCCCCCCCCCGTCGAGGACCTCCCCCTGGCGGGCGATCTCGTGCTCGATCGCCCGGCCGATCATCCGGAAGGAGTTGAGGTTCTTCACCTCGACGCGAGTGCCAGGCGGCGCGCCGCGTGGGGCGAGGGAGACGTTGACGTCGCAGCGGAGCGAGCCCTTCTCCATGTCGCACTCGGAGATCCCCGCGTAGCGCATCGTGCGGCGCAGGAGGACGAGGTAGTCGACCGCGTCCGCCGCGGCGTGGAGGTCGGGCTCCGTCACGATCTCGAGGAGGGGGACGCCGCAGCGGTTGAAGTCGACGAGGGTCCGGTCGCCCCGGTCATGGATCGCCTTCCCCGCGTCCTCCTCGAGGTGGGCGCGCCGGATGCGGACGACCGTCCCGTCCGCGAGCGCGAGGGAGCCGTTGCGCGAGAGGGGCGCGTCGAACTGGGAGATCTGGTAGCCCTTCGGGAGGTCGGGATAGAAGTAGTTCTTCCGGTCGAACTTCGTCTCGGGGGGGATCTCGCACCGGAGCGCCAGCGCCGCGCGGACCGCCGTCTCGAAGGCGGCGCGGTTGAGGACCGGGAGCGCGCCGGGGAGGCCCGCGCA
>CBRGOK010000009.1:0-20744 GCA_967798035.1 uncultured bacterium | reverse complement strand
TGGAGAGGAGGACCTTCTCGACGACGTCCTTGCGAGGCCGGTTGTACCCCGACTCCTGGCCCGCCCCGATGGAGATCGCCGCGACGGTCGGCTGGGCCAGGTTCATGTAGTTCGAGTTCGTGCTCGACTCGGCCCCGTGGTGGTTGACGTGGAGGACGTCGATCCCCCCCGCGGCGATCATCGGGACCGCCCCCCCGGGAGAGATCCTCTGGATCAGGGGGGTCTCGACGTCTTCCTGCGACGAGGACCGACCCGTGCACGCGTTGTCCTCCTCCCCTCCCCCGAGGTCGCTCGCCCACAGGTAGTCGAAGCCGCCGTACTGGACGAGGAGGGCGATCGACATGTCGTTCTCCCCGGAGACGGAGACCGACCCCCCGCCGATCAGGCTCCCGTGGCGGGCGATGCAGGTGAGCAACGCACCGTTGCCGAGGTCGATCACGGTCCCGACGGGCATCGGGACCGGAGCGCCCGCGGTCGTCGTCTCCGCCTCGTCGACCCAGTCGTTCCAGCAGGAGGGGGTCGAGGAGGAGCCGTTGTCGTAGTTCGCGATGTGGACGTCGTAGCCGGCCTGGATCACCTCGTCCATCCCGCCGGCGTGGTCGCAGTGCCGGTGGCCGAGGATCATGTAGTCGAGGCCCGCCGACGCGGGGATCCCGTGCGACTGGAGATAGGGGACGACGTCGTTCGTCCCGTGGCCGGTGTTGCCGGCCTCGAGGAGGAGCGTCTTCCCGTTCGGCCCCTTCACGAGCACGGCGCCGCCCCAGCCCACATTGATGTAGTGGATCTCGAGGTTCTGCGCGCGGGCCGCGGCGGCGAGGAGGAGCATCGCGAGGGGGAGGCGGAGCAGCGGGGGGACCGGGCGCATGGGCCTCTCCATTCGAGGGAGGGATCCGGTTCGTCGGGGGCGAAACGTCGGGGACCGACGCGCCGGTCGGCGAAGCGGGCGGAATCGCCCATGCCCCCCGCGGTACGGTCGACGGGATCCGAGGTCGACCCGGGGCCGGGCGGTCTCTCTGCTCGCAACGCGCGCTAGGCGCGCCCTCCCACCGCCCGGTGGACTCACATAAACCTACGGCCGGCGCCCGCGGCGGGCAAGGGGGCGCCCGCGAAGGCGGAGTTACCGGATTCTTAAGGAACGTCGAGATTCCTAGAGCGAGCGTCGCCTCACGGCGATCGACCCGCTCTTCGCCCCGATCGTCACCGTCCCGCCGCCCCCGTTCAGCGTCCCGACGAGCGCGTTGCGCCGCGAGGTCGAGCCCTCCTCCCTCGACACCGGGACGCCGCACTCGACGGAGCCGAAGTCGGTCCTCGCCTCCAGCCGGCAGGCGAAGTCGTCGGGGACCTCGAGGAGGAGGCTCCCGAAGCCCGACTCGAGGCTCCATCCCGACGCGGCCGCGCTCCCCGGCTGCGCCCGGACCTCGACCCGACCCGAGCCGCTGGAGGCCCGGACCTTCGTGAAGGCGCCGTGGAGACTCACCGAGCCGAAGCCGCTCTCCGCGTCGAGCTCCCCGCGGAAGCCCTCGACGGTCACCGCGCCCGACTTGCTCTTCGCGCGCAGGGCGCCGGAGGCGCCCCGCACCGCGACGGCTCCGAAGCCCGAGGAGAGGTCCACCGTCCCCTCGCCCGCCTCCTCGAGGTCGACCGAGCCGGAGGAGGTCTTCGCCGCGATCTCCCCCGAGACGCGGGCGATCCGCAGGGCGCCGAACCCCGACTCGACCTCGATCCGGGCCGCCCGCGCGTCCGCGACGTCGACGGCGCCCGAGCGGCTCACGGCCTCGACGCGGTCCGCCTCGACGTCCCTCACCGACACGCCGCCGAAGTCGCTTCTCGCCACGGCGGGCCCGCCGCGCGCGCCCTCGACCGCGACGGCCCCCGAGCTCGTCTCGGCGTGGACGCCCCCGTGGCTCCCCTCGATCCTCAGGGCGCCGAAGGAGGACCGCGCGTCGCAGGCCCCGAGCGAGCCCCGCGCGTCGATCCCCCCCGACTCCGTCCGCGCGCGCAGCGAGATGCGCGCGGGCGCCTTCACCACGCATGCGACGCGCGCGGCGAGGCGCCGGCGCGAGCCCTCGACCTCGAGGGGCTCCCCGACGACCCGCAGGACGAGCCCGCCCGCGGTGCGCTCCGCCGCGAGGGAGTAGCGGGCGAGCACCGCCTCGGCGGTGGCGCGATCGCCGGCGCCCGCGGTGAAGGTCGCGCGGACCTCGGGCCTCGCTCCCGCGGACGCCTCGAGATCGAGCGAGGCGGTCGTCCCGGAGAACTCGAAGCTCTCCCCCTCCCGGAGGTCGAGGGCGAGGACCTCCTCCCGGCTCACCGTCTCCTTCCCGACGCCGGCGGTCTCCTCGAACGCGGCCGGGGCCCTCCAGCACCCCGCGAGGAGGAGGGCGATCGCGACCGGGGTTCCACCGTCGAGGCGATTGTTCCTGGCCATGTCGGCGCTCCCTGCGAGGCGGAGTGCCCGGATCCTATCGAGGAGCCCTCCGATCCGCCGGCGCGCCCTTGCCCTCCGAGATGGGGTGGCTTACGACCTAGCGCGGTCCGGAGGTCCCCCGCCATGAGTTCGGCCGAACGCTTCGCTCCCCGAGCGCCAGCGGGAGGGTGGCCCCTCCCGCTCCTCGCGGCCGCTCTCCTCCTCGCTCCTCCCGCCGGGGCGCAGCGGGCGGGACAGGCGGCGGCGGGATCGGCGGGCGGCGGCGCGCCCACCCTCCTCCCGGTCTCCGCGAAGGGGGCGCCGGTCTCCTTCTTCCTCGACAACGGCCTCCTTCGCCTCGAGTTCACCCGGGCCCTGGACCGGGTCTCGTTCGACCGGCTCGTGAAGATCGCCGGCGGATCCCACGTCTTCGTGAACGACACCCCGCCGGCGAGGCTCTGGGAGGTCGGGGTGCGGCAGCTCCCGGTCCCCCAGGGAGCGGGCGTGTTCCCCGTCGTCCTCAAGGTCCACCCGGTCGACTCCCTCGGACCCGTGACCCACTCCGTCTCGACCGCGGGGGGCACGACCACGCTGACGATCCGCTGGTACCACTGCCGTCCGGTCGCGGCCGACGCGAGCAACTTCTTCCACCTGACACTCCGCGTCGAGATGGACGCGGGGAATCCGATCACCCGGTGGAACCTCGAGGTCGAGAACCACATGACCGGGTGGGCGCTCTGGTACGCGAGCCTGATCCACGGCTTCGCCCAGGAGGCGCAGGACGCCTACCTCGTCGTCCCGGCGACCGGGCGGCTCGTGCGCAACCCCCAGACGAGCCTGGCCGCCGCCCCGACCGCGACCGCGGGCTACCAGGTCCCCTTCACGAACTGGCAGCACTTCCAGCTCCTCCCCTACTACGCGGCCGACGGGCACGGCGTCTACTACGCCACCCACGACGGCGAGGCGACGCACGCGAAGTTCACGAACCTCTTCGGCTACGGGAACCGCTACGAGGTGCAGTCCGCCTGGTACCCGGAGGACTCGAGCGTCTCGACGAACGGCTCGAGGTGGGCGAGCCCCTATCCGGTCGCGATGGGGGTGTTCGACGGGGAATGGTGGGACGCGGCGCAGGTCTACCGCTCCTGGGCGGAGACCCAGCCGATCCTCCAGCAGGGGAAGCTCCTCACGCGGACGGACGTCCCGCAGTGGGCGAAGGAACTCGTCGCGTCGAACGGCGGCTACGTCCCCGCGAATCTCACGGACCCGAGCGTCGTCGCCGAGACCGTGAACCGCTGGCAGGGGGTGCGCGCCTACGAGGGGCTCCAGAACGAGGACTACCTCCTCTTCCACTGGGGGTGGTACGTGCCGGGGACGCACGGCTACTTCGACCCGCTCCCGGGAATCGGGAGCCTCTTCGGGGCGCTGCGGAGCCAGGGGATCCTCTCCGGAGTACGGGTCCTCTCCTTCAGCTACGCACAGGGGGCGCCCCCCTCTCCCTGCGGGAGCCCGGCCGCGAGCGGGGCGAGGCTGGTCAATGGGAGCCCCGACCCCTTCGACCCGACGGGGGGGACCCACCTCGATCCCTCCACTCCCTTCACCGCCTGCTCGATGAGCGACTTCGTCGTCAATCGCCTCCTGCCGACCGGCGCCATCAACTTCTTCTACGACAACCCCTACTTCGCCGACGTCTGCTACGAGCCCTCCCACGGCCACCCGCTCGGACAAGGGGGGGAGTGGCTCTACGACTCGGTCGTGTCGGTCATGCAGCAGACCCGGGCCGCGGCGCGGGTGGTCGACCCGGGCTTCCAGACCACCCACGAGGCGGCCTCGGAGGCCTACATCCGGGCCTGCGACGCGACGGGCTCCGGCTACGCCTTCGCCCCGCCGTTCCTCGTCGCCCCGGCGTTCGCCGCCGACGAGACCCGGATCCCGCTCCAGTCGGCGCTCGTCCACGACTACACCCTCATGCTGACGGCGAACGAGCTCTCCGACTGGTGGAACCTCGGGGCGGCCTTCAACAACTTCAACGACCTCCACTTCGCCCTCGCCTGGGGCTTCGACGAGGGGCGGCGACTGAACCCCGTCGATCCGCTGCTGGCGGCCGGCTGGGCGAACCACCAGCTCCTCGACCCCGGCTCCCCGCTCGCGGGGGTGCCGGAGCTCGCGCAGGCGATCGTCGGGTACACCCTCTTCCTGAACGAGGCGATCGCGGTCAAGAAGACCGCCTACGGGAAGAAGTACCTCACGTACGGGCAGCGACTGCGCCCGCTCCCGCTCGCCGGCGTCCCCTCGACGACGAGGACGTACAACGCCGTGTTCAGCGCGCCCGGGACCTCGTACTCGATCGACGCCCCCGCGGTCCTCGCCTCGGTCTGGAGGGCGAGCGACGCGAGCGGGGACGTCGGGATCGTGCTGACGAACCACACCGCCGCGCCGGTGAGCTTCACCCTCGCCCTCGACTCCGCCGCCTACGGACTCGACCCCGTCCTTCCCCACGACGTCACCCTCCTCGAGCCGACGGCGACCACATTCCTCCAGCAGTTCACGGCGAGCCTCTCCCTGCCGGTCTCGATGGCGCCGCGGTCGATCCGCGTCTACCAGATCGACTGACCCGGAGAGGGGATGCGTCTTGCCGGGGACGAAGGGCCCGGAGTAGCATCCGCCCCGCTTCCGGGATTGAGGTACGCGGCGATGCGAGGGATTCAAGGCACGCTCCTCACCTTCGGTTCCCTACTCCTCACCGGCTCCGCCTCCGGTCAGGGTTACCTCGTGCTCGAGCTCGACGGCGCCGCCGGGGCGACGTTCGTCGGCGGGAACTCCGTGGCGGCCGCGGGGGACGTCGACGGCGACGGCGTCCCGGACGTGATCGTCGGGGCCCCGAGCGCGTTCGACGGTTTCGGCCGGGCCCGGATCTACTCGGGCGCGACGGGGGCTCTCCTGCGCGCGTTCGCCTCGAACGTGCAGAACGACCTGTTCGGCTTCGCCGTCTCCGGGACGGGGGACCTCGACGGCGACGGGCAGGGGGACGTGATCGTCGGGATCCTCCAGTCCTCCGCGGGAGGCGTCACCGCCGCCGGGCGGGCGACCGCCTACTCCGGGGCGACCGGGGCCCCCCTCTGGAGCCGGGACGGGACCCTCCCCTTCGACTTCCTCGGCAGCGCAGTCGCGCGCGTGGGCGACCTCGACGGGGACGGGATCGAGGACCCGGCTGTCGGCGTCCTCTACGGCGACAACGGCGCGGCCTACGACGCCGGCCGGGTCGAGGTCTTCTCCGGCGCGACCGGCGCCCCGGTCCTCCTCGTGATCGGCTCGGGGTTGGCCGAGTACCTCGGCGCCTCCGTCGCGGGTCCCGGGGACGTCTCGGGGGACGGGATCCCCGACCTCCTCGCCGGCGCGCGCGGCGCCGATCCCAACGGCGCGACGAACGCGGGGGTCGTCCGGTGCCTCAGCGGCGCGGACGGGTCGATCCTCTTCCAGTTCCCGGGCGCGGGCCCCGCGGACGAGTTCGGGACCTCCGTCGCGGGCGTCGGCGACGTGAGCGGCGACGGCGTCCCCGACCTGTTCGCGGGCGCCCCCCAGCCCTCGGGGGGCAACGGGTACGCGAGCCTGTTCTCGGGCGCGACGGGAGCCCTCCTCTTCACCGTCGGCGGGACGGGGTTCGCCGAGAAGCTCGGCGCGGCGGTCTCGGGGGCGGGGGACCTGAACGGGGACGCCGTCCCCGACCTCCTCGTCGGCGCGCCGGGGGCGCTTGGCGCCTTCTCGACGGTGGCGGCGGGGAGGGTCCTGGCCGTCTCGGGAGCCGGCGGCGCGCCCCTCTTCAGCGTCCTCGGGACGAGCTACGCCGGTGTCCTCGGGACCTCCGTCGCCGGCCTCGGCGACGTGAGCGGCGACGGCCTGCCGGACTTCGCCGCGGGGGAGCCCGGCCCCTTCGCGACGGGGGGCCTCGCCCGCGTCCACTCCGGCGCGGGCGGCGCGGCGCTCTTCACGTTCCTCGGACAGAACGTCGGCGACCGGTTCGGTTCGTCCGCCGCCGGCGTCGGGGATGTCGACGGCGACGGGCGCGAGGACATCCTCGTCGGCGCGCCGAACGTCGACGTCGCCCTCGTGCCCGACGCCGGGCGGGCGACCCTCCACTCGGGCGCGAGCGGGACGGTCCTCCTGTCGATCGACGGGACGGTCGTCTCCGCCGCGCTCGGGAGCGCCGTCGCGGGCCTCGGCGACGTCGACGGGGACGGCGTGCCCGACATCGCGGTCGGATCGCCGGGCGATTCCCTCTCCGCCGGCCAGGTCCGCGTCTTCTCTGGCGCCAGCGGGGCGGTCCTCCTCACCCTGACGGGGACCACGCCGGGCGATCGCTTCGGCTCCGTTGTCGCAGGGCCCGGCGACCTCAACGGCGACGGCGTGCCCGACCTGGTCGTCGGGGCTCCGCAGCCCCAGGGCCTCGCGACCGGCTACGCGAGGGCCCACTCCGGCGCCACGGGCGCGGTCCTCGCGACCTTCTCGGGGACCGGGGCGGGCGCGCGGATGGGGACGGCCGTCGCCGGCCTCGGCGACGTCAACGGAGACGGCGTCCCGGACGTGGCCGTCGGGGCGTCCGAGGCGGGCGCGCCCCCGTTCGTCTCGCAGGGGGAAGGGTACGTCCGCGTCCTCTCCGGCGCCGGGGGCGCGACGCTCTACCAGATCGACGGCGTCCTCACGGGCGCGCAGTTTGGGGCCGCGGTCGCCGGTGCGGGGGACCTCGACGGCGACGGGCTCGGCGACCTCGTCGCCGGCGCGCCGTCGATCTCCACCCCGGGAACGCCTCCGGTCGGCGCGGCGGGGGTCTTCTCCGGCGCGAACGGCGCCCCCCTCGTCGTCCTCGTCGGCCAGACGCCGGGCGAAAGGCTCGGGTGCGCGGTCGGGGGCGGGCGCGACCTCGACGGCGACGGGATTCCGGACTTCGTCCTCGGCTCCCTCGGGAACGGGTCCCCCGGGACCGTCTCGCCCGGGGTCGCGCAGATCTTCTCCGGGGCGAGCGGCGCTCCCCTCCTCTCCGTCGGGGGCACGGCGGCGGGGGAGGGACTCGGGCTCGGCGTGGCCCCGGTGGGGGACGCGACGGGCGACGGCGTCCCCGACCTCCTCTTCGCCTCGCCCTACGCCGATCCGGGCGGCCTCGCCGACGCGGGGCGAGTGCGCGTCCTCTCCCTCCTCGGGCTCCCGGCGGCCGCGGCGCCGTTCGGAACGGGTTGCTCCGGAACCGGAGGCGTCGTCCCGACGATCGCGACCTTCGGCGGGACTCCCGCCCCGGGGAACGGGACCTTCGGCATCTCGATCGCGCGCGGCCGGGGCGGCGCCGCCGCCCTCCTCTTCCTCGGCTCGGCCCCCGACCCGCTCGGGCTGCCCGTCCTCGGCTGCGCCCTCCATCTCGCCGGCGTGATCACGGCCTTCCCCCTGCCTGTCGGCCTCGCCGGTCCTCCGGGAGCGGCGGGGGAGGGGTTCCGGCTCCTCGGCCTCTCCGTCCCCCCGGTTCCGGGACTCTCCGGGGCCCAGGTCCACCTCCAGTGGGCCGTCCTCGACCCCGGGAGCGCGAACGGCACCTTCTCCGCCACCTCGGCGCTCACGGTCACCGTCCCCTAAAGTCGAGACCCGGCCCCCCGCGGGGAGGGCCGGGCCCTGTCTCTGGGGAGCGCCTCCGGGCTCCCCTGTCAGTCGATCTGCTTCCAGTCGGGATTCGTCACGAGGATCCCCGTGACGGGGCCGGACATCGCGCCCTGGCCGAGCACGTTCAGGCCGACGAGTCCCGGGTCGTTGGGGATCGGGACGGAGATCTCGAATCGCCCGAGCCCGTTGATCGGCCCGACGCCGACGACGACCATCGTCGACGGATCGAAGAAGGCGACCCCCAGGCCCGTCAGCGGGACGAAGGCCGGCAGGAGCCCCACGGCGAGGACGGCCGAGTCGCCAGGGGTCCCCATGGCGCCGAACACCATCTGACCGCCGATCGAGCCGTTCCCTCCGACCTCGAAGGTCTTGGGGACGACCGCGATCGTCTGCACGACGACGGAGGGGGCGCTCGCCGATCCGTTCCACGTCCCGGCGATCAGGACCTGCTGGCCGAGGAAGAGGTTGAGGTCGATCGCCGGGCTGGTGAGGTGCGTGTTCGTGCCGTCCACCAGGAACTGGTTCGCCGTGCCCGGGACATCCTCGACCTTCCCGCGGAAGCTGACGGCCTGACCGCGGGAAACCCCGGCCGTTCCGAGCAGGGCGAGGAGACACGGCATGAAGAGGACGCGTTTCATCGAGTTGCTCCTTCTTTCGGGGAGGGTCGTGAAGGCGGACGGGGGAGGCTTCGCAAGGGGGGTGCCGGGGCCTCCGGAGGAGGGACGCCCGGGGAAGCCCCGGCCGGACCCCCTCCCCGGGGGCTCCGTTTCTCCCCGGGGAGAAAAACTTTCCCGCAGTCCCCTCAACCCGGAGGAGGGGGGGACCCGAAAAGCCCACCCGACCCCTTCGACCGGACGGGCGGCCTGAGGCTCGCCGGATCCCTCCTCGAAGGGGATCGGATTCGAAGGCGGAGGTGGAGAAGCAGGGAGGGCGGTCATGCGCATCCGTCCGGCCGACGTCTGGAAGGCGCTCCTCTTCGGGATCGCGGGCCTCGCGGGCGCGGTCGCGGGCGCGCTCCCGGGGGAGCTCCTCTTCCGGGTCGCCCCCCAGGAGTCCGTCGAGGTCTGCCTCCTCCTCGACTGCTCGGGGAGCATGCGGCGGGGGAAGCTCGAGGAGGTGAAGGCCGCCGCGACCCAGTTCGTCCGGGAGAACGTCTCCCGGGGGCCGATCTCCGTCGTCGGCTTCGACTCCGACGCCCGACCCGCCGCGCGCGCGACGACCGACGTCGCCGAGCTGGAACAGGCGATCGCGGGCCTGAACCTCGGCCTGAGCACGGCGATGGATCGGGGCCTCGCCGCTGCGCGGCAGGAGTTCACGCGGACCGAGGGGAAGCGCTACGTCTTCGTCTTCACGGACGGCAACCCCGACTCCCGCGACCGCACGCGCCTGGTCGCGGAGTCGATCCGGAGAGAGGGGATCTCGATCGTCGCCGTCGCCACGTTCGACGCCTCGGTCGACTACCTCGACCAGCTCACCGGGGACCCGCGCCTGCGCTTCCAGGTCGCGCAGGGAGACTTCGGGAGCGCCTTCGAGAAGGCGCAGGGGGTCATGTACAAGGGCCTCCTCGAGGAGAACTCCGGGAGCGCGAGCCACGAGCAGAGCCTCGCGCGGGCGGGCGGGTGGACGGCCCTCCTCGCCCTTGGGCTCGCCGCCGCCCTGACGGCCGCGCAAAACCGCCTCCTCCGCCGCAACGCCTTCCGCGTCGGCCAGGTGGGGCTCCTGGTCGGCGGCCTCGTCTCGGGCCTCGCCGCCGGGGTGATCGGCCAGCTCCTCTACGCCTCGGTCCCCGACCAGGACACGCTCCACATCGTCGGGCGAATCGGCGGATGGGTCCTCCTCGGAGCCTTGACCGGCCTGGGGATGTCCTTCGTCGTCCCGAACCTCCGGCGCCTGCGCGGCCTCGGGGGCGGGGCCTTCGGCGGGGCCGCCGGCGCGCTCGGCTTCCTCGCGGCGTCCCCCGAGGTCGGCGACTTCGCGGGCCGGCTGATCGGCGCCGGGACCGTCGGGCTCGCGATCGGAGCCATGATCGCGATCGTCGAGATGGTCTTCCGCCAGGGCTGGCTCGAGGTCGTCTACGGCAGGAACGAATCGAGCACGGTCACCCTCGGCTCTCAACCCGTCAGCGTCGGGAGTGATTCGCGGGCCTGCACCGTCTACGCCTCGGGGGCGCCTCCCGTCGCCTACCGGTTCACCCTCGAGGGAGGGCGCGTCCGCTGCAAGGACGTCCCGACCGGGCGCGAGGAGATCCTGAAGGCGGGCGAGAAGCGGACGATCGGCGGCGTGACCCTCGTCGTCCACGCGGGGGAGCAGACCGAGCCCGAGCGCGCGACGGCGATGCCGCCGCGCTCGAGCCGGGACGACGACCGTCCCGCGGGGCGCTCCTCCGCGCGGCAGTGGCGGGACGAGGCCCCGGTCTCCAACCGGCGCGATCGCTGAGGAAACCGCTCCTCCTGACGCGTCCGGGTCAGCTCCTCACTCGGGGGTGACGTACGCGGCGGTGATCGCCCCGTCGACGGTGAACGCGGCCCCGTTGACGTAGGAGGATTCGTCCGAGGCGAGGAAGAGCGCGGCGCGCGCGACCTCCTCGGGCTTCGCGAGCCGTCCCATGGGAATGTGGACGAGCCGGCGCTGCTTGCGCGCGGGGTCGGCGAAGAGCTTCGCGAGGAGGGGGGTCTCGACGGGGCCGGGGCAGAGGGCGTTCGCCCGGATCCCCTTGCGGGCGAACTCGACGGCGATCTCCCGGGTCATCGCGAGGACCCCTCCCTTGCTCGCGGTGTAGGCCACCTGGGAGGTGGCCGAGCCCATGAGGGCGACGAAGGAGGCGGTGTTGATGACGCTTCCGCCCCCGGCCCGGAGGAGGGCGGGGATGCCGTACTTGCAGCCGAGGAAGACCCCCTTCAGGTTGACGCGGATCACGAGGTCGAAGGTCTCCTCGTCCGTCTCGATCACCGAGCCGTCGGCGTCGGGGAAGATCCCGGCGTTGTTGAAGAGGACGTGGAGTTTCCCGAACTCCTTCTCCGCCGCCTCGACCATCGCGCGGGCGTCCGCCGCCTTCGAGACGTCGGCCCGGACGAAGTGGGCGGCGCCACCCGCGCGCTCGATCTCGGACGCGACCTTCTTCCCCGCCTCCTCGTTCATCTCGGCGACGACGACCGAGGCCCCCTCGCGGGCGAAGAGGAGGGCGGTCTCCCGGCCGATCCCCGAGCCCGCTCCGGTGATCAGGGCAACCTTCTTCTCGAGCCTCCTCCCGTTCCCTCCTCGGAGGGACGCGCGCTTGGGCCGCGTCACGGCGCCGCCGGGGTCTTGCGAAGCCCCCGCAGGACGATCACGGAGCAGGCGATGATCGCGACGCCGATCGTGAGGAATCCGGCCGTGACGAGGCCCTCCTGCCACGGGAGGGCTCGGTGGCCGGCCCCCGTGATCGGCGAGAGGCTCGAGGCGCCGAGGATCGCCGCCAGGGTGACCGTCGCCCAGTTCCCGTAGGTTCCGACGAGAGCCGTCCAGAACGCCGCCGCGGACGCGCGCGCCGACAGCCTGAGCTCGCCGAAGATCGCGCCGAGCGCGACGAGGAAGATGCCGTTCATGACCCCTTCGAGGTGAGCCGCGAGACCCATCCGGACGTTCTTGAACTTCTGCTCGACGAGCCCGGTGAGGAGGCCGAGGAGGAAGAGGAACATCCCGTGCCAGAGGAGGCGGCGCCTCGCGTCCCGCATGCTCATCCCCTCTCGAAGAAGCGCGCGCGCTCCCAGCAGGTGACGACCTCGTCGAACTTCCTTTGCTCGGTGCGCAGGAAGTGGAGGTAGTGGGCGAGGACCTCCTCGCCGAAGGCCTCCCGCGCGAGGTCGCTCTTCTCGAGCGCGGCGATCGCCTCGCGCAGGGTCTTCGGGACCTGGGGGAGGGCCTTCGCCGCGTAGACGTCGCCGCGGAAGATCGGGGGAGGCTCGATCTTCTCCTCGATCCCCTTGAGGCCCGCCGCGAGGCTCGCCGCGTAGGCGAGGTAGGGGTTGGCGTCGGCGCCGGGGATCCGGCACTCGATCCGCAGGGACTTCCCCTCCCCGACCACGCGGAAGCCGGCCGTGCGGTTGTCGTGGCTCCAGGCGACCGCCGTCGGGGCGAAGGAGCCGGCCTGGTAGCGCTTGTAGGAGTTGACGTTCGGGGCGTAGAAGGCGGAGAGCTCCGCGGCGTGGGCCATCCAGCCTCCGAGGAACCATCGGAAGATCTCGCTCCCGTGGACCGGACCGAGCGCCTTGCCGCCGGCGAAGAGGTTGCTGTCCGCGGAGAGGTCCCAGAGGCTCACATGCTGGTGCATGCTGCTCCCGGCAAGCCTCTCGTTCCACTTCGCCATGAAGGTGACGGAGAAGCCGAGGGAGTGGGCGATCTCCTTCGCCGCGTGCTTGTAGAGGATGTTGCGGTCGGCCTGCTCGAGGAGCGGGCAGTACTGGAGGTTGATCTCCTGCTGCCCCGGGCCCCACTCCCCCTTGCTCGACTCGACCGGGACGGCGCTCCCCTCGAGCCCCCGCACGATCGCCCCGACGAGCGGCTCCTCCTTCGTCCCCTGGAGGATGTGGTAGTCCTCGACGTAGGAGCCGAAGGGCTCGAGGTCGTGCCAGTTCTTCGCCCGGGCCGCGTCGTAGGAGTCGCGGAAGAGGTACACCTCGATCTCGGAGCCCCCCTGCGGGAGGAAGTCGAGCCCGCGCGCCCGCTCCATCTGGCGGGCGAGGATGCGCCGCGGGGCGACCTCGACGGGCAGGTCGCCGGGCTCCTTCGACAGGTCGCAGAGGACGAGGGCGGTCTTGGGGAGCCACGCAGCGCGCCGCAGCGTCGAGAGGTCCGGGGTCGCCTTCACGTCCCCGTAGCCCGCCTCCCAGGAGGCGAAGGCGTAGCCCGGCACCGGGTCCATCTCCATGTCGCAGGCGAGGAGGTAGTCGCAGGCGTGCAGGCCGTGGCCGGCGATCGAGTCGAGGAAGAACCGCCCGGTCGCCCGCTTGCCGACGAGCCGCCCGTACCAGTCGGGGAAGACGGCGAGGACGGTCTCGATCTCCCCCCTCTCGACGAGGGGGGCGAGCTCCTCGAGGGTGAGGCTCCCGGTCGGCATGCTTCCTCTCTTCTCCGGAGCGCGGTGGGGGGGGAGAGGGTATCTCTCCGGAGCGCGGTGGGGGGGGGAGAGGGTATCGCGGGCGGGGGGCCGGCGTCGCCCTTGCCTCGGGCCTTCCGGACGGATAGGACGGGGCCGTTCCGGAGCCCCCACGGTCCCGTGGTTCGCGTCCCGCGCGCGGGCGCCGGCCTGGAGGCTCTCGGGTTCCGCACCCCCTCTTGGGACCCCTCGCCCCCCCCCGCGCCCATGCGTGACCCGAGACGGCTCGCGTTCGCGGCGATCGGCGCTCTCTCGGCGGTCGCCTCCCTCGTCCCGGCGCAGGCTCCAGCCCCGACTCCGGGTCCCCTCGGGCCGGGCCCGACGGTCGTCCTAGCCGCGTCCCCGAAGTCGCTCGTGCCGAGCCCCTTCGCCATCTCGAACGGCCTCCTGCGGCTCGAGTTCTCCCAGACGCAGAACCGGATCGAGTTCGTCCGGCTCGTGAAGCTTGCGGGAGGGCTCCACACCTTCCAGAACGACACCCCCTGGAACCGGTTCTGGGAGGTCGGCCTGCGGCAGCTCCCGATCCAGCAGGGGACGGGCGTGTGGCCCGTGCTCGCCAAGGTCTACCCCTCCTCCTGCGTGGGGCCGGCCAGCCGCGGGACCGTCGTCTCGGGGCCGACGACGACGCTTTGGATCACGTGGAACGACTGCCGTCCCGTCGCCTCCGATCCGACGAACTGGTTCAACGTGACGCTCCGGATCACCCTCACCGCGGGGGACCCGATCAGCCGCTGGACCCTCGAGGTCGAGAACCACCTCCCCGACTGGGCCCTCTTCTACACGAGCCTCCTCCACGGCTTCGCGCAGGAGCCGCAGGACACCTACCTCGTCGTCCCGGCGACGGGCCGGCTCATCCGCAACCCGCACTCGACCCTGGCGCCCAATCCGACGGGCTCGCCCAACGCGGCGCTCCCCTACACGAACTGGCTCCCCTTCCAGCTCTTCCCCTACTACACGGCGGACGGGCACGGCGTGTACTACGCGACCCACGACGGGGGGGCGACCTTCGCGAAGTTCGCGAACCTCTACGGCTACGGGAACCGCTACGAGGTGCAGAGCGCCACCTACGCGGAGGACTCCGACGCGACGGGCGTCGGGACGACCTTCGTCACCCCCTACCCGATCGCCATGGGCGTCTTCAACGGGGACTGGTACGACGCGGCGAGGATCTACCGATCCTGGGCGGAGACGCAGCCGATCCTCGAGAAGGGGAAGCTGATCACCCGCACGGACGTGCCACAGTGGTGGAAGGAGGTGACGCTGAGCAACGTCGGCTACGTCCCGGGGAACCTCAACGCCACGCCGGTCGTGAACGCCTACGTCAACAAGTGGCTCGCGATCCGGGCTTACCAAGGACTCGCGAACGACGAGTACTACCTCTTCCAGGACCTCTGGTACGAGCCGGCCTCCCTCGGCTTCTACACCCCCCTCCAGGGGATCGGGAACCTCTTCGGCGCCCTGCGCAGCCAGGGGTTCTTCGTCGGCGGGCGCAACCTCTCCTTCACCTACTCCCAGACCGCCCCTCCCTCCCCCTGCGGAAGCGCCCCCCCCAACGCCGCGACCCTCGTGAACGGGATGCCCGACCCCTTCGACCCCAATGGCGGGACCCACGTCAATCCCTACACGCCCTTCGCGCTCTGCTACATGGAGGACTTCATCCAGAACCGCCTCCTGCCCACCCAGGCGGTCCACTTCTTCTACGACAACCCCTACTTCAGCGACGTCTCCTACGATCCGGCCCACGGCAACCCGAGCGGCCACGGCGGGAGTTGGCTCTACGACCGGATCGTCGACATCATGGAGCAGGTCCGGGTCGACGCGCGGGCGACCGAGCCGAGGTTCGTCACGACGCACGAGTCCTCCTTCGAGGGGTACATCCGCTGCGCCGACTCGGCGGGGGCGGGCTACGCCTTCAACCCGCCGGGCTTCGTGAACCCCGCGAACGTGGCCGACGAGATCCGGATCCCGCTCCAGTCGGCGATCGTCCACGACTACGGGATCCTCCTCGGCGCCAACGAGCTCGCGAACTGGCTCGACTTGTCGGGCGTGTACACCGACTTCGAGGACATCAACTTCGTGCTCGCCCACGGCTTCATCGAGGGGCGGCAGCTGAACACGATCGAGCCCTTCTTCCTCGCGGGGTACGCCAACCACGAGCTCCTCGCCCCGGGCTCCCCGCTGGCGGCGATCCCCGGCGTCGCCCAGATCCTCGTCGACCACACGGTCTACCTGAAGAAGCTCGTCGAGGTGAAGCGGACCGCCTACGGGAGGAAGTACCTGACCTACGGCGAGTTCCTCCGGCCCCTCGACATCCCCGGGCTCCCCCTGGTGACGAAGACCTTCAACCCCCTCTTCATCGGGTTCGGGGTCTCCTACCCGATCACCTCCCCGGTCGTCCTCACCTCCGTGTGGCGGGCGAACGACGGGAGCGGGGACGTCGGGATCGTCGCGACGAACCACACGAACGCGCCCGTGACCTTCACGGTGGCGCTCGACGCCGCGGACTACGGCCTCGACCCGGCGATCGCCCACACGGTGACCCGGCTCGAGCCCTCCGCGACCACGCCCCTCGCCACCTTCACGGGGAGCCTCTCCCTGCCGATCACGGTCGACGCGAAGTCGGTCTTCGTGGTCGAGATCGACTGACCGGCCGGCTCACTCCTCGCTCAGGAAGACGCTCTTCTCCTCGCTGAAGGTCGCGAGTGCCTCGAGCCCGAGCTCGCGCCCGAGCCCGCTCGCCTTCCGTCCGCCGAACGGCGCCTCGAGGTGGACGCTGGCGCTGCTGTTCACGGAGAGGACGCCGGTCTCGATCCCCCGCGCCACGCGGAGCGCGCGCCCGAGGTCGCGCGTCCAGATCGAGCCCGAGAGCCCGTAGGCCCCCTCGTTGGCGAGGGCCACCGCCTCCTCCTCGTCCCCGAAGGGGATCGCGACGAGGACCGGCCCGAAGATCTCCTCCCTCGCGATCCGCATCTCGGCGCGGGACTCCGCGAAGAGGCAGGGGGTGAGGAAGCTCCCGCGCGCCCGGGCCGGGTCGGTCGGGCTCTCCCCGCCGCACAGCCGGCGGGCCCCCTCCCGCTCGCCGACCTCGACGTAGGAGCGGACCCTCTCGCGGTGCGCCGGGGTGATCAGGGGGCCCATCTCGGTCGAGGGGTCGAGAGGGTCGCCCACCCGGATCGCCCGGGTGCGCGCCTCGAGGTCGGAGAGGACCCGGTCGTGGATCGACCGCTGGACGAGGAAGCGCGAGCGCGAGCAGCAGTCCTGCCCGGCGTTGTCGAAGGCGCTCCAGAGGGCCGAGGGGAGGCAGCGGTCGAGGTCGGCGTCCTCGAAGATGACGCAGGCGGACTTTCCTCCGAGCTCGAGGGAGACGCGCTTCATGCCGTCGGCGGCCCGCCGCATCACCTCGCGGCCGACCTCCGTGCTCCCCGTGAAGGAGACCTTCGAGACGAGCGGGTGGGCGACGAGCGCCGCGCCGAGCGTCTCGCCCGCCCCCGGCAGCACCTGCAGCGTCCCGGGCGGGAGCCCCGCCCCGAGCGCCAGGTCCCCGAGCGCGAGGGCCGAGAGGGGGGTGTCCTCCGCGGGCTTGAGGACGACCGCGTTCCCCATCGCGAGGGCGGGCGCGGCCTTCCAGGTCGCGATCGCGAAGGGGAAGTTCCACGGGAGGATCGCGGCGCACACGCCGAGGGGCTCGCGGAGCGTGAGGCAGGTGCCCCGCTTCGAGACCGGGACGGTCCTCCCGCCGAAGCCGAGGACCGCCCCGGCGTAGAACTCGAAGCAGTCCGCCCCCATGAGGATCTCGCCGCGGGCGGCGGCGAGGGGCTTGCCGACGTTGCGGCACTCGAGGAGGGCGAGCGCGTCGGCCTTCTCCCGGATCGAGGCGGCGATGCGGTGGAGGGCCGCCGCGCGTTCCCGCGGCGTGCGCCGCCGCCAGTCCCTCCGGAAGGTCTCCTCGGCGAGCCGGACCGCCCGGTCGCCATCCTCCGCCGTCGCCTCCGCCACTCTCGCGATCGGCTCGCCGGTGGCCGGGTTCGCGATCGTCCGGCGCTCGCCTCCGGAGCCCTCGCGTCGCGCGGCTCCGAGGAGGATCCCTTCGAACGGCGGCTCGGGGACGGGCATGGACGCCTTCCTCGCGTTGGGCTTCCGGTGGGGGGGGAGAGGGTATCGCGGGGAGGAGGCGCCCGCCGCGACCCACGTGGGTCGCTCCCGGGAATCGGCGCCGGCGCTCGGCGCCAGGGCATGACCCCCCGGGCCGTCGTGCGCGGGGCTCTCCCGCGCTAGGCTCTCCCGGCGGAGGGATCGATGTGCGCTCCGGTCTGCGTCGCTCTCCTCGGGCTCGCCGCGGCGCTCGCGCCGGAAGACCCGAACGCCTGGGTCTACTTCGACGGCCGCGAGACGAAGAGCGGTCCGAGGCTCCTCATCGAGACGGGGGAGGGAGGGCGTCGCGAGGCCCGTCCCGAGGCGGACACCGTCCTCATCTCCTACCTCGCGGACAGGGCGTGGGGCGCGCTCCCGAGCCTCAGCATCAGCCGCTCCGACACGAACCGTGTGCTCCTGCGGTTCGGGATGGAGGGCCTGAAGGCGGTCGAGCGCGCGGAGCTCGTGCTCTCCCTTCACCTCTCCCAGATGCCGCCGCGGGAGGACTTCGAAGTCGGCATCCACCGCGTCCTCGAGGATTGGACCGAGAAGGACGCCCGCTGGAGCAGCGCGCCGGCCTTCGATCCGGAGCCGGCGGCCTCGTTCGTCGTCAAGCCCAAGGAAGGGGAGCTGCGGGTCGAGCTGACGACGCTCGCGCGCGGGTGGGCTTCGGGCGAGCGGCCGAACTACGGGGTCCTCCTCAAGGTCACGAAGGCGCTCGGGGGGGATCCCTCGGCCCGGGACGCGGCGCGACGCGGCCTCTACGAGGGGATCGCGCTCGAGGAGAGCGTCGAGAAGGCCCTCGAGCGGTCGAAGCGAGAGGGGAAGCTCGTGCTCGCCGTCGTCGTCGGCTCGTGGAACCCGAAGGAGATCGGCCCGCACGAGGAGCACCTCTTCGCGACCGCGCTCGCGCATCCCTCGGTGGCGAGGCTCGTCGCGGCGCGCTTCGTGCCCGTCCGGCTCGCGTACTCGCCGAACGACTACGCCATGGCCGCGACCGGAGGGAAGCCCCGCGATCCCCTGGAGCCCCTCGGCGCGCGCCTCGCCGAGGTCAAGGCGCCGGCTCTCGTGGTCACCAGGGGTTCAGGGTCCGAAGTCCTCGAGAAGATCGGGACCTTCGACCACGAGGTCGTCGCCCGATTCCTCCTCGCCTCGCTGGCGAAGAGCCCGCCTCCGAAGGGTGTCGAGGACCCCTGGGCCCTCCTCGAGGGAGGCTGGGTCGACGCGGCCGAGGCGCGCTTTCGCGGGGACTCGAGCGCCGGGGGAGCCGTCGGCCTCAGCGCGGTCGCCGATCGCCGCGGCCGGCACGACGAGGCGCTCGAGCACGCCTCGCGCGCCCTCGAGGAGAAAGGCCCGCACGAGAGCCTCGCCGCGACGCGCGCCGGCGTCGCCCTCCTCCGGCTCGGTCGTCTCGAGGAGGGGCGGGCGCGACTCGAGAAGGCCGGCACGAATCCCGAGGCCGCCTACTGGCTGGCGGTTCTCGCCGCGCTGCGCGGCGAGGAGGAGGCCTCGCGGAAGTCCTTCCAGACGATCTCCTCCGATCGCGAGAATCCCTTCGCAAAGCTCGCGGCGTCCTGGCTCGCCTGGCCCGAGCGGATGCGCATCCACGTTTCCCTGATCGCCCCGCGCCTGCCGGCCCCTCCGGGCGTCTCGGAGGTCACCGTGAGCGGCCGGAGGGAGGAGGAGAATCTCGTCGGGCTCGCCCTCGACTACCTCTGCCAGGTCCAGAACGCCGACGGCTCCTGGCCGCTCGGAGACCCCGGAGTGGAGGACTACCGGGCCGGCGTGACCGCGATCGGCGCGCACGCTCTGTTCACCTGGCTCGACACCGTCCCGGGGGAGAAGAAGCCTCGCGTCGCCGCGGCCCTCGCGCGCGCCGATGTGTGGCTCCGCTCGAACGTCGCCACCGCCGACCCCGCGATCCTCAACTCCTTCGGCGCGGCCTACTGGCTCGACTACCTCCTCGCACGACAGGCGGGCGCCCAGGAGGTCCAGGCCGCCAGCGACCTCGTCATGGGCGGCCGCATGAGGAACGGCGCCTGGTCCTACTCGAAGGGATGGGGCGAGCGCTGGAAGGGTGGCTTCGGCGGCTGGCCCGCGACCGAGAAGGGGCGCGCGCACAGCATGAACACGGGCCTCTCCCTCGAGGTCCTCGCCAGGGCGAAGGCGGCCGGAGCGAGGATCGAGGAGAAGGCGCTCGCCGCGAGCGTGAAGGCGCTCCTCGACATGCGCGTCAAGCCGGGCGCGTTCACGTACACGTGGCCGGAGCCGCGGAACTTCGAGGAGGAGGACGCCTCGATCGCCCGGGGGTCCGTGTGCGAGCTCGCGCTCTGGCGCCTGTCGGCGACGAAGCGGGAGGAACTGCGCCGCGCCCTCGACCTCTTCGCCGAGCACCGCGCCGCTCTGCGTCTGCCCGTCAAGCTCTCCGGGTCGTGGCTCCCTCCGCACGGCCACTCCTCCTACTTCTGGTTCTTTGCCTACTACCACGCCGCCCAGGCGCTCCTCTCCCTCTCGGACGCGAAGTCCAGGGGAGAGCTCGCCCGCATCCGCGCGGACCTCCTCTCCGTCGTCGAGCCCGACGGGACCTGGGTCGACTTCGAGGGGACGGGGAAGCCCTACGGGACGGCGATGGCCCTGCTGACCCTCAAGATCGCCTCGCCCGAGTCCCGCTGATTGGATGGAGTTGTCTCGCAGCCTGGCTGCGACGGTTCGTTCGACATGACCGACGGTCTCGTGCGGGGAGCCCCTCGAGTGGCCGGTAACTCCGGCCGGTGGAGCCTCGGGAGTACTCTGGCTCTCCTCTCGCTCGCAGGAGCCGCGGCGTGCTCCCTCTTCCACGCGAAGGGCCCCCAGCGGCCGCCCCGACCCTGGCCGCAGGAGTCTTCGGACATCCCCGTGAACCCGCGCATGCGGTTCGGGCACCTGCCGAACGGGATGCGATTCGCGTGGATGGTGAACGCCCGACCGCCGGGGGGCTGCTCCCTCCGTCTTCATGTAGCGGCTGGAAGCCTCGCCGAGGAAGACCACGAGAGCGGGGCGGCCCACCTACTCGAGCACCTCGCCTTCGCCGGGAGTCGGCGCCACCCGCCGGGCAGCCTCGTGCCGTGGTTGCAGCGCCGCGGCCTCTCGTTCGGCAAGGATGCTGGGGCGAGAACGGGCTGCGAAGAGACCCAATACTTCCTGGACCTCCCCGACGCTCGCCCGGAGGCGCTCGTCGAAGGACTCGACGTGCTGCGGGACTTCGCCGACGGCCTCCTACTCGACGAGGAGGAGATCGAGAAGTCGAAGCGGATCGTCGACGCGGAGGAACGGGAACGGGGCGTGGGCACCCAGCGGGTCGCCCGGCGCATGGCCCAGAACCTCGCCGCCGGCAGTCGCATCGCCGCGCGCCACCCCCTGGGATCGGCGACGGTGCGGAACTCCTTGGGGTCG
>CBRGOK010000008.1:0-20826 GCA_967798035.1 uncultured bacterium | reverse complement strand
CCCCCCGTTTCCATCGAGGTTCGCCGCGACGAGGAACGCCACAGGCTCGCGGAGGCGCGGCGCCGCGAAACCCGGGAGCGAGGCGCCGTTCCCCGCGAGCGCGAGGATCTCCCCCTTCTCGGTCCCGGCGAGGATCTCTTCGCGCCCGTCCCCGTCGAGGTCCGCCGCCGCGAGCGGCGCGCCGAAGATCCTCGCGCCCCTGTACTCGGGGGAGCACCTCGCCTCCCTCTGTGCTCGCGACGGTTTCCGCGCGTCCGTCGCCGTCGAGGTCGGCCAGGACGAGAGCGCTCACCGCCCCATTCGCCCGCTTGTCGAACCGGGGCGACCCGTCCGACGCGAACGCGAGGACCTCACCGCTCTGTGTCCCGACGAGCACCTCCGGCTTCCCGATCCCCTCCCCGTCGCGGACGACGATCGCACGCACCTCCCCCCGCACGTCCCGCTCCCAGAGCGAGTCCCCGCCGGGTCCGCTCGCGAGGAGCCGGCCGCCGCTCGATCCGGTGAGGAGCTCGGTCCGCCGGTCGCCGTCGAGGTCCGCCGCGACGAGGGGGCCGTGCATCTCGTCGAGCCGGACCTCGAAGAGCCGGTCCACGCGCGGCGCGATCGCGAGGATCTGGTCCTCCGCGACGCGAGCGAGCACCTCGTTCCTCCCGTCGGCGTCGAGATCGCAGGCGACGAGGTCGAAGACCCGCGCGCGCGCCGCGACCTGGAAGCGTTTCGAGCCGTCGGCCTCGAGCGCCAGGATCCCCTCCGAGTGCAGTCCGGCGAGGAGCTCTCGCCGCCCGTCGCCGTCGACGTCGATCGCGAGGAGGCTCATCGCCGGATCGCCCGCTTCATGGCGGAAGTGGACGGACCGGTCGCTCGCGCGAAGCGCGAGGATCGATCCGCCGGTCTCCCCGACGACGATCTCGGGGCGTCCATCTCCGTCGAGGTCGGTCGGGAGGACGGTGTGCGAGAACCCGGGAAGCTCCTCGTCGAACAGCAGGTCGCCGCTCGCCCGGAGGGCGAGAAGGCGTCCGCTCGAAGGCCAGAGGCGCTGCTTCTGCGTCGTGACCAGGATTTCCGGGCGCTCGTTCCCGTCGAGATCGGAGGCCGCGAGCGCCGTGACCCACCCCTCGACGTCCCGCGACCAGAGGGTCGAGCCGTCGGGCCGGAGCGCGAGGATCTGTCCGCCCATCGTCCCGGCGACCACCTCCTCCCTTCCGTCTCCGTCGAGGTCGACCGCGATCAGATCGGCGCCGGCAGTGCGCGTGGACCAGTTGAAGTTGGAGTAGCTGCCCCCCCGCGCCCGGGCGGAGTAGAGCGGGCGACCGTCGGCGGAGAACGCGAGGATCCGCCCGTTCGAAGTCTCGGCGACGACCTCCGTCGGCGGGCGCCCGTCGAGTTCGACGGGCTGCAGGCAGGCGATCCCCTCGGAGCCGGTCTCGACGTCGAGGGTCCCCGCGCCTTCCCCGTCCACCGCGAAGAGACGGCCGGTGCTGGTTCCGGCGACGAACTCGGGGAGTCCGTTCCCGTCGAGGTCCACCGCCGCGAGGACGCGCACGACCCCGCCTGCGTCGACCTCGCGGAGGGGGGCGCCGCTCGCCGAGAAGATCGTGAAGGAGGTGGCGGCGTCGCCCGACGCCGCGATCTCGGGGACGCCGTCGCCGTCCAGGTCGGCGACGGCGGAGGCGGGACACCAGTTCGACTTCAGGCGTAGGTCGAGGCGGCGCTCGATCGGCGCGAGCCACAGGCGGACGCGCGTCGTCCCTCCTGAAGCGAGGACGAGGTTGTCGCGGTCGCGCCGGTCGTGCTCCATCCGGTGGGCGCGCACGGAGTAGACGTCCGGCGGAAGGAGGAGCGGTCCCGCGAGCGGCAGGGCGAGCGAGCGAAGCGGAGCGCCGACGCCGGCCCGCGCTCCCCTGTAGACCTCGACCTGGAGCCCCTCCTGCGTCGTCTCGAAGCCGAGTTCGCCGCGTTCCCAGACGACGGAGCAACGCGTCTGCACGCCGGCCGGGCTCACCTCCGCAACCCGCTCCTGCGGCTCGAATCCCTCGAGTTCGAAGCGCGCGCGGTAGCGCCCCGCCCGGGCGGAGACCAGGAGGGGAGTGGTTCGCGGAACTTCCACCACGAGCCCCCCCTCGCCGACGAGGGACACCTGCGCGCCGGGAGGGTCCGACTCGAGCTGGATCACGCCGTTCCGGCTCGCGAGGCTTCGGTCGTAGTGCTTCGAGCGCCCGCGCTCGACGAGCACTTCCTCCTCGCCGATGGTCTCCAGATCCTCATCGCCCTTGACGAGCCGCGCCCGGTGGAGGCCGGGAGAGAGCTCGAGGTTCGAGAGGGGCGTCGTCCCCCTCGCCTCGCCGTCGACGAAGACGACGGCTCCCGCCGTCGGCGAGGTCACCGTCAGGTACCCCGGCTGGCGCCACCACCAGATCCCCGCGGCGATCCCGCCGAGCAGCAGCGCCCCCGCGGCCGCGCTCACGGCGCGGTGGCGCCGGACGAGCTTGAGAACCCGCGTCCCCGCTCCCGCCGGCCGCGCCGCGATCGGCCGGTACGCGAGAAACGCGCGCAGGTCCGCCGCGAACGCCCCCGCCGTCGCGTACCGCCGGTCCGGGTCCTTCTCGATCGCCTTCTGCACGATCGTCACCAGGTCCCGCGGCAGGAGGGGGTTGAACTTCCGCGGACTCGCCGCCTCCTTCGCCACGATCTTCGCCAGCACCTCCTGCGTCGTCTCCCCGTCAAACGGACGCCGCAGCGTCAGCAGCTCGTAGAGCGTCACCCCCAAGGAGAACACGTCCGTCCGGTGGTCGACGGGGATGCGCCGCGCCATCGCCTGCTCCGGCGAAACGTAGTAAGGCGTCCCCGCGAACTCCCCTGTCTGCGTCATCGAAGGGAGGCCTTCCTCCCGCGCCAGGCCGAAGTCCGTCAGCACGGCCCTCCCGTCTTCCCGCACCAGCACGTTCGAGGGCTTCACGTCCCGGTGGATCACGCCGGAGCGGTGAGCGTGCTCGAGCGCGTCGGCCACCTCCGCAGCCAGACGACAGACCGTCTCGATGTACGTCCGGTTCCACGCGCTCGAGGGGGCGCGCGATCCTCTCGCCCTCTCGCTCGAGCTCCGGGCGCCCTCGCCAACCCTGGCGGCGATGGCCTCCCCATCCGACGTGGCCGGCCGCGCCCTCCGATGCGCCGCCCGGCTTACCGCATCCCCCACCGCCTCCCCGACCAGCGTCCCGGGACTCTCCTCCCGCATCCTCGCAATCACGCCATCGAGGGGCGTTCCCTCCACGAACTCCATCGCGAAGTAGTGAAGCCCCTCCGCTTCGCCCACCGCATACACCTCGACGATGCCGGAATGCCGCAGCCGCGCCGCCGTCGAGGCCTCCCGTCGAAAGCGTTCCACCGCCTCCGGCGAAAGCGTGACGTGCCCCGGCAGCACCTTGAGCGCGACTGTCCTTCGGAGCGAGACCTGCTCGGCCTCGTAGACGACGCCCATTCCCCCGCGCCCGATCTCGCGGACCAGGCGGAAGTCCCCGATTGTCCGGCCGGCCGCGCGATCGGGCTCCGGCGCGCGGCCCGAGTTCGCCCCGGACGCCGCCGCTCCTCCCGCCATGAATCCGGCGATCGCCGCGTGGCCGCGCCCGAGCGCGACGATCCGCTCGCGGATGCGCTCCGCGACCTCGGGCCGCGCCGCGAGGAAGGCATCCGGCTCGGGGGCCGAACCCTCCTCGAGGAGGCGCTCGTACTCCTGGACCACTTCCTCCGCGGAACGGTCGGGATCGCTCTCCGTCGGCTCCTCGAGACTCACGGGACCCGTCCGGCGCCGCCCCCGATCGCGCGTCCCACCTTCTCGATCGCGCGCGAGCAGGTCTTCCGCGCCGCCTCGTCGCTCGCGCCGAGCGCCTGCGCCACCTCCGACCACGGCAGGTCGAGGAACATCCGGAGCTCGACGGCCCGCCGCTCGCGCTCGGAGAGGCCCTCCATCGCGCGGTGAAGGCGCTCGAGCTGCTCGCCCTCCGCGGCCCGGCGGCTCGGGCTCGCGCTCGTCGCCCCTGCCATGGCGGCGGGGAGGCGAGTCATCGCGCCGCCGTCGCGCCGGCGGGCGCCGAGCCACCGCGCCTTGTCGCGGATCGTGCAGTCGAGGATGTCGTCCAGCCAGGCGGCGAAGCTCCCCGGGCCGCGGTCAACGAACCGCGGGAGCCCCTGATAGGCTCGTCCGAAGACGCTCTGGGCGATGTCGGCCGGCTCGAACAGGCTCCTAAGGCGCGAGCCGATGCGGACCTGCGCGACCTTGAGGACGCGCGGGTAGAACGCGAGGAAGAGGTCCTCCGTCGCGGCGCGGTCCCCTGCGCGCGCGGCCGCGATCAGGGCGGCAGTGCGGTCCGGTTTCCCCACGAAAGGGGGATTCTCGCCGCCGTGGCCGCGCAGCGTGGCGAGCGGCGGGGGATTCTCGCCGCGCAGGGTCGTACCGGCAACCCGAAGGATGTCCGATCCGCGCCGTTCCTGCGCTTGGTCCGACGCAGACTCATCCACGCGAACCAGGGCTCCGCGGGGCCGCCCCGCTCCGGAGAAGACCCGATGAAACCGCTTTCCTGCCCGATCTCGAATGTCCTCGCGCCGGCCGCCTTCGCCCTGTTCTCGGTCCTCGCGGCACCCCTCGCGGCGTTTCCCGGCGGCGACACGGGGAGGGTCCCCCCCGCGGGAGACGTCGCGCGTCCCGACCGACTCCCCCTCGCCTTCGTCGAGAACCGTGGCCAGTGGGACGCGGTCGCGCGATTCGTGGCGCGCCGCGGACCGATGGTCGCGCGCCTCGAGCCGGGGGCCGTCGTCCTCCAGCTCGAGCGCCCCTCGAAGCCGGGCGGAATCGAAGGGGTCGTGCTCCGCCTCGCGTTCGAGGGTGCCGGAGAGAGCGTGCGACCCGCCGGCGAGGGACGTCTGCCGGGCGTGCACAACTACGTCCTCGGGAACGAGCCGTCGCGCTGGTTCGAGAGAGTGCCCTCGTACGCGGCCGTCTCCTACCGCGGCCTCGATCGGGGGGTCGACCTCCGCGTCTACGAGGGCCCGACCGGCCTCGAGTACGACCTCCTCCTCGCCCCGGGTGCGGACCCCGAGCGCATCGTCCTTCGCTGCGACGGCGCCGAGGGCCTCCGCGTCGCGCCGGACGGGGCGCTCGTCATGGACACGCCGCTTGGTGAGGTCCTCCAGCGTCCGCCGGTCGCGTGGGAGGTGCTCCCCTCCGGCGAGCGTCGCGCGGTCGCCTGCCGCTTCCGCCTCCTCGATGCGCGCCGGTACGGGTTCGAGGTCGAGGGACGCGAGGAGGGATTGCCGCTCGTGATCGACCCGGGCCTCGAGTGGTCGACGTTCCTCGGCGGATCGGGAGGGGAGACCGCCTGGAGTCTCGCGCAGGACGCGCAGGGAATCGTCACGATTGCGGGCGAGACCACCTCCATGAACTTCCCCACGACCGCCGGCGCGTACGCCACGATCTTCAACGGCGGTCCCTACGACGCCTTCGTGACGCGGCTCGATCCCTCGCAGACCGGATCCGCGCAGCTCCTCTGGTCGACCTACGTCGGCGGCGCCGGCGGTGACGGGGCGGTCCGGGTCCTGCTCGATTCCGCCGGCGACGCGATCGTCGCCGGATCGACCGGGTCGGCCGGCTTTCCCACGACGGCAGGGGCGTACGACACGTCGTACAACGGCGGCGGCGACGCCTTCGTCCTGCGCCTGAACGCCGCCGACGGCCTCCTCGCCTACTCGACCTTCCTCGGCGGATCGGGAGACGACGGCGCGAGCGGGGCCGCGCTCGACCCTTCGGGGATGATCACGGTCGCCGGCTGGACCAATTCGGCGGACTTCCCGACGTCGCCGAATGCGTACAACCCGACGATCAACGGGTTCTTCTCCTACGACGCCTTCGTCTCGCGCCTCGACGTGGGCGCCGCCGGCGCGGGACAGCTCGTCTACTCGACCTACCTCGGCGGGAGCGGAACCGAGAACTGGGCCCGAGTCGCCGTCGACGCCTCCGGCGCGATCGTCGTCGCCGGCCCGACGCTGTCGGCGGACTTCCCGGTGACGCCGGCGGCCCTCGACACGACCTACAACGGAAGCGGACCCAATTCCCTCGGCGACGTCTTCGTCGCGCGCCTCGACCCCTCCCTTCTCCCTCCGTCCGCGCAACTCCTCTGGGCGACGTATCTCGGCGGCGTCGGCGACGACCAGGCGAACGGAATCGCGCTCGACGCGTCGGGAGCCGTGACGGTCGCGGGGTGGACCGGCTCGCCGGGCTTCCCGACGAGCGCGAGCGCCTACGACACGACCTTCAATGGAAGCGCATGGGACGCCTACGTCGCGCGCCTCGACTCCACGGGAGTCTCGCTCCTCTATGGCACGTTCCTCGGCGGAACGAATCCGGAGGGGGTGAACGGTCTGGCGCTCGACGCGTCGGGGACGATCACGATCTCGGGGACGACGCAGTCGCCCAACCTCCCGACCACGGCGGGCGCGTTCGACACGACCTTCAACGGCAGTGTCGCCACCGCCGACGCGTTCGTCGCGCGGATCGATCCGACGCTGCCCGGCGGAGCGGGTCTCCTGTACTCGACCTTCCTCGGCGGGGCGGCGGGAAACGACTTCCCGTATCTCGCGCTGGCGCTCGACGCGACCGCCGCCGCGACCGTCTGCGGCACGACGACGTCGGGCAACTTCCCGGTCACTCCGGGCGCGCTCGACTCGACCTGGAACGGAAACGCGGACGCCTTCGCGACTCGCATCGACATCTTTCCGCAGGGATGCGAAAAGTTCGGCGCTTCGACCCCCGGGTGTGCCGGCCCGCTCTCGATCGGCGTGACCGCGATGCCGAGCGCCTCGAGCGCGAACGGCACGCCCGCCTTCGCGCTGACGTGCAGCGCCGGGCCTCCCTCTGGGGCCGGCATGCTGGCGCTCGCCCTCGACGACCTCTCCTCGCCGTTCTCGTTCAGCGGCGCGGACGTCTGGATCGACCCGACGGCGATCGTCGCGATCGTGGCGGTTTCGAGCAACGCGCTCGGCCGCGCGGTCGTCGGCGTCCCGATCCCGGCCGATCCCTCGCTGGTCGGCGGACAGGCGTTCGCCCAGTTCTTCTGGGTGGATTCGTGCGCCTCGGGGGGCGCCTCCGCCTCGAACGCGCTCGCCGTCACGGTCCAGTAGCGGCGAACCGCATCGGGGTGAGCGACCCGCCGCGGGCACGGGTCGGATCGCGATGCCCGCCTAGCCCGTGGGACCGACGCCCGGAGGAAGCTTCGCCTTGAGCGCCCGCTCCGCCCGCCGCAGAAGCATCCGCGCGGCGTCCTCGGACGGGAGCCCGAGCCTCTTCGCCGCCTCGCGAAACGAATGGCCATCGAAGTAGGCGTACTCGATCGCCCTGCGCCAGCGCTCCGGGAGGGACTCGACTGCGCTTCGAACGAGCCGCTTCCCCTCGGCCGCGACGAGCCGACTCGTCACGCTCGGGTCGAGGGCGGGCGTTCCCGCCCCGGTCGTCTCGCCCGGCCGACCGTCCGCCGCCCCGCCCGGCGCGGGCGCCGCGCCGCGCTTCGCCGCCTTCCAGTACCGGGCGCGGTCCCGGGCCTTGTTCTCCACGATCCGCCGGAGCGACGCCGCGACCTCCCAGGACGAACCTCCAATAGAATCTGCCCGTCGTGAACACCGTCGAGATCTTCCCCGTCCGCCGACGGCTCGAGCGCCTCGCCTTCGCCCGTCTTCCCAGGCGCCTCCAGGGGGCCGACCCCCGCTTCGTCCCCCCCCTCGTGCCGGAGGTGCTCCGGGTCCTCGATCCCCGGAAGAATCCCTTCTTCCGTCACGGCGAGGCCGCCCTCTTCCTCGCGCGCCGCGAGGGGAAGGTCTGCGGCCGGATCTCCGCCTCGTGCGACCGCCTCTCCGACGAGCTCCACGGCGAGCGCGCCGTCTGCTTCGGTTACCTCGAGGCGCCCGAGGACGCGGGGGTCGTCCGCGCTCTCCTCGAGGCGGTGCGCGCCTTCGCCCGCGAGCGGGGCGCGACGCTCCTGCGCGGTCCCGTCAACCTCTCGACCAACTACGAGTGCGGGCTCCTGGTCGAGGGGTTCGACACGCCTCCCGCCGTCGGGATGAACCACAATCCCCCCTACCTCGGCCCCCTCCTCGAGGCAGAGGGCCTCCGGCCCGCGAGGGACCTCCTCGCGTACTGGATGTGGAGAGGGAAGTCGGATCTTCCCCGCGTCCTCCGCATCGCCGAGAGGCTCGCGGGGCGGGGCTCCTTCACGGTCCGGGCGATCCGGATGAGAGATTTCGAGGGGGAGGTCGCGCGCATGCACCGCGTCTACGAGCGGTCGTGGGAGCGCAACTGGGGGTTCGCCCCCCTCCCGCTCGAGGAGTTCCGCTTCCTCGCGAACGGGATGAAGCGCATCCTCGATCCGGACCTCTGCCTCCTCGCAGAGAAGGAGGGGGAGGCGCTCGGCTTCGCGCTCGCCCTCCCCGACGTGAACCGGGCGATCGCGGCGATCGGGGGGCGCCTCTTCCCTTTCGGGATCCTCCGCCTGCCGGGCCTGATCCGCCGCGTGAAGACCCTGCGCGTCCTCACCCTCGGGGTCGTCCCGGAGGCGCGGGGCCATGGCGCCGACGCCGCCCTGATCGGGGGGATCGTGCGCGCCGGATCCGCGAAGGGTTTCGCCTCGGGGGAGATGTCCTGGGTGCTCGAGGACAACCTCGCGATGCGGCGCCCGCTCGAGGCTCTCGGGGGGCAGGTCTACAAGCGCTATCGCGTTTACGAGGAGGCGCTCGCCCGGTAGCGCTCGAGGGCGGCGGACGTCACCGCCCGTCCCCGCAGGCCGTCGATCAGGCCGCGCCCCTTCGCGAGGACGGCCCGGGGGTTTCCCCCCGGCCGGAGGAACTCCCGCGCGAGGACCAGCGGGAGGGCGAGGAGGTCGAACAGGAAGAAGGCCGCCCACCCCCTCGCGTCGCCGTGCCGCCGGAGGTAGCGGACCTCGTTCAGCGCGGTCGCGTACTTGCGCGCCGCCCCGTACCCCCCGCCGGTGCTCGCGGAGGCCTCGTGGTAGATGCGCGAGGCGGGGACGTAGAAGACCTTCCAGCCGGACGCCCGCAACCGCGAGGCGTACTCGACGTCCTCGACGTAGGCGAAGTAGTCCGGATCGAGGAGCCCGACCTCCGCCACCGCCGCTGCCCGCAGGAGGAGCGCGCACGCGGGGATGAAGTCCACCTCCTCCCCCTCCTCGAAGGCCCCGGCCTCTTTCCGGCCGAGACCCCGGAGCTTCGTTCCGTTCTCCCTGAAGGCGAGGCTCCCCCCCGCCGCCCAGATCGTGTCGGGAGCGTCGGAGCGCAGCATCTTCGGACCGAGCGCGCCTGCCCGGGGCTCGCGCGCGGCGGCCTCGAGGAGCGGCGCGAGGAAGCCGCGCTCGACGATCACGTCGTTGTTGACGAGGAGGACGAACTCCGCCGAGGAGTCGAGCGCCGCCCGGATCCCGACGTTGTTCCCCTCGCAGAATCCGAGGTTCGCGGCGTTCCGGATCTGGCGGACGCCGGGGAAGGCGCGGGCGACGGCCTCGGGCGAGCCGTCGGCCGAGCCGTTGTCGACGAAGAGGACCTCGAGCCCCTCCGCCCCCGCGGCGAGGAGGGAGGAGATGCAGGCGAGGTTGCGCGCCCCGCCGTTCCAGTTGAGGACGATCGCGACGACGCGGGTCATCCCGCGAGCCTCCGGCCGACGGCCCACCACCCCGCGAGGGCCCCCTCGACGAGTCGGTGGAGGAGGCGGCGAACGGCCCCGGCCCTCACCTGGGGCGTGATCGTGAGGGGTCCCCCCCGCAGGAGCGCGCGGTCGGGGAGGCGGCGGCGGGCCTCGAGCTCCCGGCGCGCCTGCCTCGCGGACCGCGCGAGCGCGAGCGCCTCCCGCTTCCCGCGGAAGTACGCGCCGAGGTGGCCGTTCGCCAAGGCGAAGGCGAGGGAGAGCGCCTCGTAGAGGAGGAGGCCCGGAGCCGCGGCGAGGATCGTCCTCGTCCGGTAGTTCCGCATCACGAAGAGACAGCGGTTGCGCGAGTGGAGGAAGGTCCGCCGCGGCGCGTAGTCGGTCCCCGGCCGCAGGGAGAATCCCTCCGTCCCGGCGCGGTGGAAGACGCGCGCCTGGGGAACCGAGAGGATCCGGCGGCCCGTCGCGCGCAGGCGGTAGGAGAGGTCCTGGTCCTCGAAGAGGATGAAGTAGCGCTCCTCGAATCCCCCGACCTCGAGCGCCGCCTCGCGGTCGAGGAGGAGGGCGAGCCCGATCGCCCCGTCGACCTCGACGGGGTCTCCCGCCTCCACCGACCCGACCGGTTCGTAGAACCGGCGCAGCGAGAAGAGGCCGGCGTAGTGGAAGTGCGCCCCGTCGTAGTGGATCCGCGACCGGTCGGCGTCGAGCAGGGCGCGGGGGGAAGCGACGGCCACGCCCGGGCCGAAGGCGGCGAGGAGTCGCCGCAGGGAGTCCGGCTCGGGGACGACGTCGTTGTCGAGGAGGAGGACGAGCCGGGTCTTCGCCTCGCGCAGCGCGCGGTTGCGGGCGGCGGCGGGACCGAGGTTGGCGCCGAGCTCGATCACGCGGAACTCCGGGGCGGTCCGGCGGACGAGGTCGGCCGATCCGTCCGTGGAGCCGGAGTCGACGAGGATCCGCTCCGCGACGGGACCCTCGAGCGCGCGGACCGCGGGGAGGACGGCCGGGAGATGGGTCGCGCCCTGGTAGTTCACGACGGCGACCGTCACGGGGCCCTCCGTCACGAGAGCGGCATCTCGAAGTCCGGCGAGCGGCAGGGGCGGCGGCGCCGGAGGCAGTAGGGGAGGAGGGCGAGGGCGGCCAGCGTGCCCTTCGCCACGATCCACCAGCCCCCCCGCGTCCCGCGGACGTTGTCGAGGGCGCCGATCGTCCCCGCGGCGTCCGCGACGGGCTTCCTCCTCCCGAACGCCCGGGCCGCGTAGCGGAAGGGGAAGGCGAGGAGCTGCGCCAAGGGCGCGTTCTTGAAGGCGTAGAGCCAGAAGTTGCGCGTGTGGTAGTAGAGGGAGCGCTTCCCCCCCTTCATCCCGAAGGGCTTCTTGTGGTAGGTCACGACCGCCGGGTGCTGGAGGATCCGGTACCCGAGGCCCAGCACGCGGGCGGCGAGGTCGCGCTCGTTCCCGTAGATGAAGAAGCGCTCGTCGTAGAACCCGGCCTTCTCGAGGACCTCCCGCCGCGCGAGCGTCCCGCACCCCCGGAAGGTCGCCATGTACCGCTCCCGGTTGACCTGCGGCGAGTCGACGAACTCCCGCGGCATCCCCGGCTCGACCACCTTCGTCGAGATCATCGCGGTCGTCGGCGGCTCCCGCTCGAACCGTGAGAAGAGCCGCTCGAGCCACTCGGGGGGGAGGGTGACGTCGTCGTCGAGGATCGCGACGAAGGGCGCGCCCGCCGCGGCGAATCCCCGGTTGAACGCCTCGCACGCCCCGACGCGGTCGCTCTCCGTGACGAGGAGGCGCACCCGCGGGAACTCCGCGCGGATCATTTCCCCCGTCCCGTCCGTCGAGCGGTTGTCGACGACGACGATCTCCTCGAAGGGGAGGGTCTGGGCGAGGAGGGAGCGGAGGTTCTCCCGGACGTCGTCCCGGCGGTTCCACGTCGCGAGGACGGCGGTCGCGCGCCGCGGCGCCGTCACGGGGCCCCGGCCCCCTCGATCGCGCGCTCGAGGGCGGCGACCGCCGCGGCGACGGGCCCGAGCGCGTCGGACGGGAGGGCCGTGTACGCCTCGACGTAGAGGACCTCCGGGAGGTCGATGTTGACCGTCGCCGCCCGGTTCACCGCCGTCACCTTCCCCACGAGGTCGTTGTAGGCGATCTGGGACCGGAACTTCGCCGCCGCCTCGAGCTTCGCCGGCATCGTCTCCGTGATGTCGTAGAGGACGTTGGCGACGACGGGGCTGTTCACGCCGAACCAGTGGACCCGGAGGGGAGGATGGCCCCGGAGCGCCTCGACGAGCGCTCCCGCGATCGCGCGGTGGTCCGCGTGCGCCTCGAGCGGCGAGGGGACGTAGACGAGGAGGGGGCGGAACGCCTCGATCGCGGCGCGCGCTCTCCCGGCGAGGTCGGAGCGCTCCGAGAGCGTCCCGTCGGGGAGGTCGAGCGACTCGTGGTCCCGCACCCCGAGGAGGGCGAGCGCCTCGACGATCTCCGTCCGCCGGAGTCGCGCCACGTCCCCGAACTTCCCCTTCGGGTCCCCTCCCGCCCCGTCGGTCAGCTGCACGACCTTCAGGGCGTCCCCGCGCCGGCAGTGCCAGGCGATCATCCCTCCGCAGCCGAGGACCTCGTCGTCGGGGTGCGGCGCGAAGACGAGGACGCGCGCGGGGAGCGCGGCCTTGTCCAGGAGGGGAGGGAAGCGGTGGCCGCTCAAGCCTTCCTCTCCGGGAGCAGCCGGACGAGGGCCTCCCCGTACCGCGAGGAGGAGGGGAGGTAGAGACTGCGGTGGGCGTTCATCCCGAGGGTTTTCGCCACGTGGTCGGTGTAGCGCAACTGGGAGGCGTGCTTGCGCAGCGCCTCGACCTTCCTCGACCAGACCGGCGTCACGTCGACGACGATCTCCGGGATGCAGGGGGTCCAGACCTCGTACGCGAGGCACCGACCCCCGAAGTCCGCCTCGCGCAGCGCGCGCGCGACGACCCTCCATGCATTGTGGTGGTCGAGGTGGAGCTCCCTCTTCCAGGGGGCGTAGACGAGGTCGGGCCCGAAGGCGCGGATCTCCTCCGCCGTCCGCGAGGCGACCGTCCGGACGTCCTCCTCGGACAGCTCGAACCCGTCGGGGTAGTCCCAGAAGGCGTAGTCGCTCACGCCGAGGACCGCTCCCCCGTCGAGCGCCTCCCGGCGGCGGATCGCCGCGAGGTCTCCGCCGAAGACCCCGTCGGGATCCCCCCCCGTACCCGCCGTCATGACGACGACCCGGACGGGGTCCCCCTGCCCGCGGTGGAGGGCGAGCGTCCCCCCCACCCCGATCACGTCGTCGTCGGCGTGCGGGGCGAAGACGAGGACCTTCCCGGCGGGAGGCGCCGTCCAGACGGCGGGAAGCTCTGTCCGCCCGCTCACCGCGCCTCCTCCCCCGGGCGGGCGCCGAGGAGGACCTCGCCGAGCGCGAGGCGCAGCCGGCGCATCTCCGTCCGCCGGGCCTCCCCCTGCGGGAGGAGCCTCCGGATCTTGAAGAACTCCTCGATCCCGCGAGCGGCGACGGCGAGCTTCACGACGAAGGAGCCGAGGGGGCCGTAGTGCTTCCGGTAGTAGGCGAGGCGGTTCTTGTGCCACTCGACGACGAAGCGCGGGAAGCGGCCCGTCGAGGCTCCCTTCTCGTGGACGACCTCGGCCTGCGCGACGTAGCGGATCCGCCAACCCGCGCGGCGCAGGCGCATGCAGAGATCCACGTCGTTGAAGAAGAGCCAGAGTTCCTCGTCGAAGAGCCCGACCCCTTCGAGCGCCTCGCGCCGCAGGACGAGGCAGGCCCCGGGGGGCTGCTCGACGTCCCGCGACTCGTTCGGATCGACGTCCCGCATGAAGTAGCGCGCGACGACGCCGTTGCCGGGGAACAGCCGGTCGAGGAACGTGTCGAAGAAGAGCGCCGTCGAGAGCCGGGGGAACCGCATGCAGGCGGGCTGGACGGTCCCGTCGGGGTAGAGGAGCCTCGGCGCCGCCACGCCGTACTCGGGATTCGCGCGGAGGTAATCGACGAGCCGGTCGAGGGCCCCCGGCCGGGGGGCCGCGTCGCTGTTGAGCGTGCAGAGGAATGCCCCGCGCGCGCGGGCGAGGCCGAGGTTGTTGCCGCGCGCGTACCCCTCGTTGCGGGCGTTGCGCACGAGCCGCGCCCAGGGGAAGTCCCCCTCGACCATCTCCGCCGAGCCGTCCGCGGAGGCGTTGTCGACCACGATCGTCTCCCGGCGCAGGCGGGTGCCGTCGGAGGCGAGGGCGGCGAGGCAGCGCCGCAGCAACGCCTGCGTGTTCCACGAGAGGACGACGACGGAAAGCTCGGGAGCGCTCACCGGGGGAGCTTCTGGACGGTCCAGGTCCCGGCCGGCTCGAGCGAGGGGAGCTCGAGCACGCGGACGTAGTACCGGACCGGGTCGAGGCCCTCCCACGCCGCGCGCGGGAACTCGAACCGGTCCCCCGACCCGTAGGCTCCCCCCGCGAGGATGAAGAGGGGATCCCCCGCGATCTCGGCGAGGAAGGCGCCGAGCCGGCGGTCGAACGGCATCGAGGGGGGGTCCTGCCGCGCGCCGAGGTCCTCGATCTGGTCCATCGGGCGGCGCAGCCACCCGCGGGGCGTGCGCTCGATCGCCGCCTGGCACAGCGCGTAGAGGAGGAAGCCGAGGGGGCCGCCGTGCTTGGCAAAGTAGCGGCGCTGCGCGACCGCGAAGCGCCGCATCGGGTCGGCGTTCGCCGTCGCGGAGACGCTCCTCGACCAGAAGTGGAAGATCTCGGCCTCCGGCAGGTGGACGCAACGGTAGCCCGCCCGCCGGAGGGCGCGGAAGAGGTCGGCGTCCTCGTAGTAGAGGGGGTAGCCCTCGTCGAACCCCCCGACCTCGTCGAAGACCTCCCTCCGGATGAGGAAGGCGCACCCCGAGAGCATGTCGAGGTCGGTCGGCCCCTTCGCCGTCCAGTAGGCGTGCGCCTCCCGCGCGCGGTAGGCGGCGTATCGGGCCGCCCACGCGGGGGAGAGATGGCCGAGGGTCTGGCGGAGGTGGGCGAGCAGGCCGGGGAGGTGGTTGCGGGGGAGGATGACCCCGCGGTCGCGGTCGAGGTAGTTCTTCGCGCCGACCGCTCCGCAGTCCCCGTTCGCCTCGACGTAGTCGAAGAGCTGCCCGAGCGCCCCGGGCGCGAACTCGATGTCGGGGTTGAGGATCGCGAGGACCCTCCCCGCGCTCGCCCGGACGCCGTAGTTCATCCCCCCCGCGTAGCCGGGGTTGCGCCCGTGGAGCAGGAGGCGCGCCCCCTCCGCCTCGATCGCCGCGAGCGCCTGGGGCTCGTCGTTCGGCGAGGCGTTGTCGACGACGATCGCCTCGACCCGCGCGGGCCGTCCCCCGACCCGCAGGCGCCTCCCCTCCTCGAGGAAGGAACGGACCGCGCCCCGGGCGAAGGCGGCGGAGTTGTAGTTGACGACGACCCCCGAGAGGTCGATCACCGCCGCGCGCGCGCCCCCGCCTCCGCCGCGGTCGCCGCGGGCCCCTCCTCCCCCGGCCGCACCTCCCACGCGTGATCCTGGAGGAAGAGCCCCACGTCCTTCCCCCGGTTGAGGACGACGAGCGGGCGGCGGCAGATGAGCTGGTCGTAGCGGTGGACGGCGCGCTCGTCGAAGAGGATGGCGAAGACGTGGAAGGTCCCCGAGAGGAGGGCGACCCGCGGGACGCGGTGGACGACGCAGCCGAGGCGTCCGGGGACGACGAGGCGGGCGAACTCCGTCGAGTCCGCGCAGCAGAGCGTCGAGTCGTTGCGGTAGAAGCCGACCGCGACGTGGATCGGCGTGCGCGCGGGGTCGGGGTTGCGGTACCAGACCCGGACCTCGATCCCGTCCCCCGGCGCGATCCGGTCGACCTCCTCCTCCGTCCCGGCCCGGTAGATCCGGGCGTCGGCGATCCGCGGCCGCTCCCCGTCCCCCGCCGCGCGCGGGACCTCCGCCAGGACCTTCTCGACGTCGATCCGGTCGAGGGAGCGCTCGAAGGCGGCGTAGTCGTTCGTGACCGTGACCGCGTCGGCCTGCTCGACGACCCGCCCGTCCCGGAGCCAGATCGCCTCGTCGCAGAGCTGGCGAACGTCGTAGAGGCTGTGGGAGCAGAAGACGATCGTCGTCCCGCGCCGCTTGAGCTCGAAGATCCGCTCGACGCACTTCCTCTGGAAGTGGAGGTCGCCGACGGCGAAGACCTCGTCGACGAGGAGGACGTCGGGCTCGAGGGCGGAGGCGACGGAGAAGGCGAGCCGCATCGCCATCCCCGAGCTGTAGGTCCGCACGGGCCGGTCGAAGAACTCCCCGATCTCGGCGAACGCCTCGATCGCCGGCAGCCGCGCCTCGATCTCCGAGCGGTTGAGCCCGAGGATCGAGGCGTTCATCCGCGCGTTGTCCCGCCCGGAGAAGGAGGAGTGGAAGCCGGCCCCCAGCTCGAGGAGGGAGCCGACGTTCCCCTCGATCCGGACCATCCCCGTGCTCGGCGCGGTGACCCCCGTCAGGATCCGCAGCAGGGTCGACTTCCCCGCCCCGTTCGCGCCGACGACGCCGAGCGTCGCCCCGCGCGCGAGCTTGAGGTTCACGTCGCGCAGGGCCCAGTGCTCGCGGTGGCGCTTGCGGCGGCCGCGCGAGAGCGCCTCGAGGACGCGCCCGATCGGGTGCCCGTAGAGCCGGTAGCACTTCCCGAGGTCGACGGCTTCGAGGGCGGGGCGACCCATCGTCAGATCTCGTCGACGAACCGCCGCCGCGCCCCGAGGAAGGTGGCGTAGCCAAGGAGGAGGACGAGCGCCCCGGAGCCGAGGACGATGCCGATCGAGCCCCACGGGAGGGGAGGCGGGAGCGCGGCCGTGTCGTAGAGCCCGCAGAGGTTCCGGGCCCCCTCGATCGCGTGGAGCATCGGGTTGTTCCGGAGCGCCGCGGCGGGGGCCGGGGGGAGGCCGTCGAGGAGGTAGTAGGGCCAGAAGATCGGCGTGAGGAACATCCAGAAGAGGAGGAGGACCCCGACGAGGTTCGTCGTGTCCCGCACAAAGACGTAGGCGGCCGACGCGAGGAAGGAGAGCCCGAGGGCGAAGGCGTAGAGACCCGCGAGGAGCAAGGGGAGGAGGAGGACCTTGGCGGGGACGGGGAGTCCGAGCGCGAGGTGCGCCGCCGCGTAGATCCCGAACCCGAGCCCGAAGACGACTCCCTCCGCGAGGGAGACCGAGAGGGGGAGGAGCTCGCTCGGGAAGGCGGACATCTTCACGAGGTTGCCGTTGTCGACGATCACCCCCGTCGAGCGCTGCACCGTCGCCGCGAACGCGCCCCAGAGGATCACGCCGAGGAAGAGCCAGGGGGGGAGCCGCGCCCCCTGGAGGCCGAGGGGCTCGTAGCGCATCGGGATGATCGACGCGAAGACGAGGTAGTAGAGGCCGAAGAGGAGGGCGGAGTGGAGGAGGGGCCAGAGGCGGCCGAGGATCGAGCCCTGGAAGCGCGACTGGATGTCCCGTCGGACGAAGGCTCCGAGGAGGGCCCGGTGGCGCGCGGCGACGGAGGGGAGGGCCACCGCCTCGGCGAGGCGGCTCCCCCACCCCGGGGGCTCCGCGCGGACGGTCCGGATCGGGAGCGAGGCGGTTTCCATCGACGGCGGGATGCCTTTCGGGCCGATGGGACCTCGGCCTGAAACGGGCTACCGGGCGCTCGCCGGCGCCTCCCCGAACCGCAGCGCCGCGACGATCCGGCTGGCGACGACACGGGCGCGCTCGACGTTGTCCTCGTCGGGCTCCCACTCCGCCTCCGTCTCCTCGAGCGGGTGCTTGAGCGTCTCGTTTCGCTCCCGCTCGATCCGGACTCCGACCTTCCACTTCCGCTCGCCGATCCCCTCGACCCGGACGTGCGCGCGCTCGCGCCACCCTCCCCCCGAGTAGGGGTGGAGGGAGACGTCCCACCCCGTCTTCCCCGTCCCCGCGGCGCGGTCGATCTCGAGACGGTGGAAGTCGTGCTGGTTGAGGGAGGTCGTGACGACCGTCCAGAGGTCGTCGACGCCGACCCCGGTCACCCCCACCTCCTGCCAGCGCGGCGGGGGCCCGGCGAGGCCGAGGACCCGGCATCCAGCGAGGGCCGAGATCGCGACGAGGAGGAGCCCCCTCACGCGCGCACCTTCGGGCGCGTCCGGACCCTCTCCCTGTAGACCAGCCGGATCGGGACCTCGGCCCACGGGGTCGCCTCGCGAAGCCTCTTCTGGAGGAAGCGGTCGTAGGCGTCCCCGAAGAGCCGCCGGTGGTTGACGAAGACGAGCACGGTCGGCGGCCGGACGCCGACCTGCGTGGCGTAGTACAGCTTCGGCTCCCCGCCCCTCGCCTTCGGCACGCGCTCGGTGCGCGCGGCCTCGAGCGCCGCGTTGAGATCGGTCGTCGCCACCCGCGCGCCGGCCTGCACGTGGAGCTCGAAGGCGAGCTCGATCGTCTCCTTCACGTGGAACCCGGCCTGCGCCGAGAGGAACGACACCGGGGCGAAGGAGAGCCCCGGCAGCTTCGCGTCGAGGTAGCCGCGGAACTTCCCCGGATCGGCGTCCCCCGCCAGGTCCCACTTGTTCGCCCCCAGCACGCAGGGCTTGCGGAGCTTCACGATCTCGTCGGCGAGGTGCTTGTCGACCTCCGAGATCTCGTCCGTGCAGTCGAAGAGGTGGAGGACGACGTCCGCCCGCCGGATCGCGCGCGAGGCCCGGGCGAGGGAGAAGAGGTCGATCGCGTGCTGGATCGACTTCCGCCGCCTCAGTCCCGCCGTGTCGATCACGACGAGCCGCTTCCCCTCGAACTCGACCTCGACGTCGACGGCGTCCCGCGTCGTCCCGGGGACGTCCGAGACGATCACCCGCTCCTCCCCCGCCAGGCGGTTGACGAGCGTCGACTTCCCGGCGTTGCGCCTCCCGACGATCGCGAGCCGCAGCGGGGCCTCCTCCTTCGTCCTCCGCGTCCGCTCCGCCTTCGGCAGGAGCCGGACGATCCGGGCCACCAGGTCGTCCAGCCCGTGGCCGTCGAGCGCCGAGACGACCCTCGGCTCCCCGAGCCCGAGGGCGTGGAACTCCCCGGCCGCGATCCTCGCCCCGCTCGTCTCCCCCTTGTTCGCGACCAGGACGAGGGGCTTCTCGATCCCCCGGAACCGCTCCGCGATCTCCCGGTCGAGGGGCGTGATCCCGTCCCGCGCGTCGACGACGAAGACGAGGACGTCGGCCACCTCGATGGCGAGGTCGATCTGGGTCTGGATGAGCGCGGCCAGCCCCTCCTCGTCGACGAGGCCGATCCCCCCGGTATCCACCGCGACGAAGGGCCTCCGTCCGAGCGTCACCTCCGCCTCGATCCGGTCCCGGGTGACCCCCGCCGTCGGCTCGACGATGGCGAGCCGTCTCCCCGCGAGCCGGTTGAAGAGGCTCGACTTCCCGACGTTCGGGCGGCCAACGATGGCGACGCGGGGGAGGTTCACGGCTCGGGGCGAGTCACTCTATTCCCATGCCAGGAGCCGAACAAGGCGAGCGGAGGACCGCGCCTCGTACCCACCGGTGTAACCCCCTGCATCTATTCATTGGAGGACCTCTCTCGGCGAGGGGCCCTCCCACGGGGGGATGAGAAGGAAGGCCCGACGCACGCTCGACACGGCGCTCCGGCTCCTCGAGGAGGGGCGGCTCGACGACGCCGCGAATCGCTTCTACTACGCAGCCTTCCAGGCGGCCGTCCACGGGCTCGAGCGGAGAGGGTTCGCACCGGGAGACTTCCGCCCGGACGCCACGAGGTGGAGCCATCGGACGGTCATCGAGGAAGTTGCGCGGATTCGGAACCGGGAACTTGCTCATGGCCCTCAAGCGGCTGCGGTAGACCGCCGACTACACGGCGGAGTCCGTGTCTCGGAGCAAGCTCGAGTACCTCCGGCGGGAGACCGAGCGCTTCGTCCGCGAGGTGACATCGTGATCGATCCGATCCTGAGGAAGGTCGCCCGCGCGATCGAGGCCCGGTATCCAGGGACCAAGGTGGAGATCGAGCCCTTCCACGACCCGGACGGGGACCGGATGTTTCGTTGGATCCTGCGGGTCCTCGGGGTCCAGAGGCGGGACCTCGAGGCGGTCCCCGACTTCGCCGACGACCTCGCGCGCAGACTGTACGGCCGCTGGCTGCTCCCCTACCTCGTCGAGACGATCGAGAGGCGAAGGACCTCCCGGTTTCTCGCGGAGCGAGCGGCCGAGAGGGAACGGTTCCGGCGGGCCCGAAGGCGGCTCCTCGCGTCGTGGCGGTCCCGTCATCCCGGCCGCCGTCGCGGGCGCCTCCGGCGGCGGGCGGTGGGCTGAATACCGTCCGTGATCCAGTAGAGCCGGTCCGGACTTCACCGGAGGTGGAGCCGCCGGTGAACCTGCGGGAGGACCCGCACGCGCGGGTGGCGCTCGAGGGCGAGAGAGGCGAGACGGAGGACCTGCTTCATCGACGGCGCCCGGCGGATCTTCCGGAACGGCGTCGCGGGCTGGACGACGATCGAGGCGCGCGGCGCAAGCGAGGCAACCGCCTCCACCCCCTCGAGGAACTCCGCCTCCTTCATCGCCGGCGTCACGACGAACTTGACCGCGAGGTCCTCGTCGCGGGCCTCCTTGAGAAAGCGGCGCTGGAGGACGCGGAAGTCGCCCCGCTCCAGGGTCGAGGGGGCCTTCCAGTCCATCGAAACGTGGTCGACGAGGCCGCGGAGCTTGCGCATCCCATCGGGATGGACGCCCGCCGTCTCGAGCCGGAGCGGACGTCCGTCGAAGCGGAAGATCGGGGCGAGCGCGGCGAGGAAGTCGGCGTGGACGAGGGGCTCGCCGCCGGTGATCGAGACGGGAAGGGAAGCGGGGAAGCCCGCGCCCGCGGCGCGGATCTCCTCGGCCGCGCGCTCGGGGGAGACAGGGTTTCGGCCGAGGCGCGAGCGCCCGTTCGCGAAGACCCGGTAGGAGGGCCCCGCCCGCCAGGTCCGCTCCGAGTCGCAGTAGAGGCAGCGCAGCGGACAGACGGCGAGCCGGAGGAAGGTCTGGAGCTCTCCGACGAAGGCGCCCTCTCCCTGGACCGAGGTGAAGACCTCGACGAGCGGGGCGGTCGGGCCGGAGGAGCGCGCGGCCGGAGGCACGGGGACTACTCCCC
>CBRGOK010000007.1:0-21327 GCA_967798035.1 uncultured bacterium | reverse complement strand
AGGCGATCCTCGAGGACCTCGCGAGGGAGGCGATCGCCTACTCCCCAGAGGAGCTGGTCGCGATCGCGGAGCGGGAGTTCGCCTGGTGCGAGGCGGAGATGAAGAAGGCTGCCGGCGAGATGGGGCTCGGCGAGGACTGGCGGGCGGCACTCGAGCGGGTGAAGGGGAAGCACGTCGAGCCCGGGAAACAGGACGAGCTCGTGGCGGAGCTCGCGCGGGAGGCGATCGCCTTCGTCGAGAGCCGCGGCCTCGTCACCGTCCCGGACCTCGCGCGCGAGATCTGGCGGATGGAGATGCTCTCCCCCGAGCGGCAGAAGGAGAGCCCCTTCTTCCTCGGCGGGGAGACGATCCGCGTGGCGTTCCCGACCGACGGGATGGCGCACGAGGACAAGCGCATGAGCCTGCGCGGGAACAACGTCCACTTCGCGCGCGCGACCGTGCACCACGAGCTGATCCCGGGCCACCACCTCCAGGGCTTCATGAACGAGCGCTGGAACCCCCACCGCCGCGCCTTCTCGACCCCGTTCTGGACCGAGGGGTGGGCGCTCTACTGGGAGATCCTCCTCTGGGACCTCGGCTTCCCGGCGAGCCCGGAGGACCGCGTCGGGATGCTCTTCTGGCGGATGCACCGCTGCGCGCGGATCCTCTTCTCGCTCGGCTTCCACCTCGGGACGATGTCGCCCCAGGCGTCGATCGACCTCCTCGTCGATCGCGTCGGGCACGAGCGGGCGAACGCCACCGCCGAGGTGCGCCGGTCCTTCCAGGGCGGGTACGGCCCCCTCTACCAGGTCGCCTACATGATCGGCGGGCTCCAGTTCCGGGCGCTGCGCCGCGAACTCGTCGAGTCGGGGCGGATGACGGACCGCGCCTTCCACGACGCGGTCCTGCAGGGGGGGCCGATGCCGGTCGAGTGCGTCCGCGCGCGCCTCGCGGCGAGCGCGCTCCCGCGGGACTGGAAGCCGTCGTGGAGGTTCGCGGGAGACGGGAGGGCGGGCGGGCGCTAGCCCTCCGCTACGGGCGGGTCGGTTCGGGCGCCGGCGGGCGGGACCTCCCGAGCTCCTCGATCCTCCGCTCGAGCTCCTGGCTCTCGCCGCGTTCGTACCCGAACCGCTCCATCTCCTCGCGCGCGCGCTCGACCGGCCAGCCCGCCTCGAGGATGCGATACGAGGCGACCGCGACCCCCGAGCGGTACTTCCCGCTGACGCAGTGGATGAGGACGGGATGGTTCGCCGGGTCGGACAGGAGGTCGGCCACCCACTGCAGCCGCTCGGGAGGGACGACGCCGTTGCCCGCCCAGCGGCGCTTGACGTAGCGCAGCCCCTTCCCGGTGACGAGGGCCTCCTCCTCGCGGTCCGCGAGGTCGTCGGCGTGGTGGGCGAGGTGGACGACGGTCCGGATCCCGTAGGTCTCGAGGACGTCCTGGAGGTGCGGGGTGCGGAGCTTGCCCGAGCGGTAGATCCGCCCGGATTCCACGACCCCGAAGTTGTTCCAGACTAGGTTGCTCCGCGCCTCCTTGACCCCGAAGGCGAGGCCGAGGAGGAGGAGCGGAACGGCGCCGAAAAGCAACTTCGGGTGGGGGATGCGCACGGGTCTGGCCATGGTGCGAGGAGCCTGACCCCGCCCGCCCTATCCGGATGACGCCTCGACCAGATGCTGACAGGGGGATATTACCCCGTTCGGGAGAAGAGGCGAGTCAATCCTTAATGGAGGAGGGGGCCGGGGCCCCGATGGGCCCGGGTCGGGGGCCGCCCTAGAGTCTCCCCCCGGATGCTCCCCCGCCTTCCGACCCCCCCCCGACTCCTCGCCATCCTCGTCTTCCTCCTCGCCTGCGGCGAGAAGCGGCCGCAGCCCCGGACCGTCTATCGCACCACGATCATTAACGTGAGGGGAGGCGTCACGATCGATCGGGACGGCGTGAGGATCGAGATCGACGGCGCTCGGTTCGACGAGTTCCAGGAATTCGACCTCGGCGGCCACAACGAGGAGAGGATGATGGTCGAGGGGCATCCCCTCCTGCTCGAGGGGGGGCGGCTCCGCCTCGGCGAGACCGACTACGGGGAGGTCGGAGTCGGCGACGTCGTCCGGATGACGGCGGAAGGGGTGATCGTGAACGGGACCCTGCGCGGGCCCTTCCCCGCCTCGCGGCCCGCGCGCTAGCGCGCGGGTCGAAAAGTTGACAGCGTCCGTAGAGTTATCCCGAAGTCTTCAATCAGGGCAAACCGCCCGCAAGGACGGGACGCAAAGCCATAGGGCCCCGGGATCTCGGTGGAGACGGGGCAGCCGGTTGCTGAGGACGCCGTGGGGGACCGAGCGTGCAGGCGACCGGAAAGAAGCGTCCCGTCCGATCCGTCGGACGCTCCAGCCCGACCGCCCTTCCCAACCCGCTCGGCACCGACGCAGGGCAGCCGTGGGGAACGCGCACGGGCCCGGGGAAGCCCATGCGCGAACGGCCGGGAAATGGAGCGTCGCCATGGACCGTCTCGCATTCTTCAAGAGGGCTCGTCTCGGGGTGATCCTCCTCCCGCTCGCCGGGTGCGGCGGCGGGGGCGGAGGGGGGGGAGGCCCGGCGTCCATCCTGGGCGCCGTCCAGAACCGCGACGTCGACCCGCAGGGGAGGTCGGTCGACTTCTCGTTCAGCCGCAGAATGAGGGCGCCGACGGCGGGCGACCTCGCTTCTTTCGTCTCGAGCGGCGGCGAGCAGGCCGTCTCCGCGACCCTCCTCGCGCCCGCGGACAAGGTCCTCCGCGTCGTCTTCGACCGCTTCGTCCTCCCGGGGGAGACGACGTTCGACGTCTCGGGGTTGAGCGCGGCCAGCGGACGGCCGATGCGTCCGGCGAGCGCGCTCCCCCTCTCGGGCACGGACGCCGTCGCCCCCGCCATCGCCGCCTCCGCGACGACCGCCTTCCCGAACGCCTCGAACGACCGGCTCGACTTCGCCTTCGACGACGCCATGGTCCCCTCCGAGGCGGTCGATCCCTCGCACTACGTCTTCGAGCACCCGATCGGGACCCCCGTCCCGCTCGGACCGGACGCCTTCGCGTACGACGCCGCGAGCCACATCGTCACCGTCCTCTTCGACGGCGCGGACGCCTCGCCCGTCAACCTCCAGTTCGGCCAGGGATGGAGGCTCCTCGTGAGCGGGGTCCGCGACCTCGGAGGCAACCCGGTCGCCGCCGGGGCCGAGGCCTCGGGCCTCGTCGGGGGAGACGCCGCCGGGCCGACGCTCCTCGCCGCGACCCAGAACGCCGACGTCGACCCCTCCGGGGCGACCCTCGATCTCTCCTTCGACGAGATGGTCGAGCCCGGGAGCGCCGCGGCCCTCGGGGACTACGCCGCGAGCGGAGGGCAGGCCCCCCTCTCCGCGAGCGTGCTCCCGCCGGGCGACCTCGTCCGCGTCGCCTTCAACGCGCCCGTCCTTTCCGGCGTGGACACCCTCTCGGCCCAGAACGTCCTCGACCTCGCCGGGAACCAGATGGCCGCGGTCTCCTCGATCCCGATCGCGAAGACCGACTTCCTCCCGCCCGCCCTCGACTCCGCCTCCGCCACGACGGTGAGCGGGTACGGGAACGACCTCCTCGCCGTCGTCTTCTCCGAGCCGGTCTTCCCGTCGGACGCGGTCGACCTCGCGAACTACGCCCTCGAGTCGCCCGGGGGGAGCCCCCTCCCGCTCGACGGCGCGGCCGCCGCCTACGACGCGGCGAGCCGCACGGCGACGATCACCCTCTCGGGGATCGGGGCCTCCGCGGTGAACCTGCGGACCGGGGCCTCCTTCTCCGTCTCCGTCTCGGGAGTCCGCGACCTCGCCGGCCACGCGATGGCGCCTGGCGCCTCCTTCCCGGGGACCGTCGGCGGCGACGCCGTCGCGCCCTCCGCATTCTCCGTCTCCCAGGACCTCGCCGCCGACCCCTTCGGGCGGGTCGTCGACCTCCTCTTCGACGAGCCGATCTCCCTCGGCACGAGCCCCGCCGCCTTCTACTCGGCGAGCGAGGGGCAGGCCTTCGTCTCGGCGAGCGAGCTCCCGGGCTCGATCGGGATCCAGCTCGCCTTCGTCGAGCCGATCGTGCCCGGCTCGACCACCCTCACCGTCTCGGGAGTCGAGGACCCCGCCGGGAACCCCGGGGGGGGCGCGAGCCTGGCGGTCACCGGCAGCGACTTCGTTGCGCCGACCCTCCTCGGCGCCAGCGCGACCGCCGTCGAGGGAGTCGCGAACGACCTCGTCGAGGTCGACTTCAGCGAGCCGGTCGTCCCCTCCGACGCGGAGAGCTCCGCGGCCTACTCCCTCGAGAGCCCGATCGGGACGGCGCTCCCGCTCGGTGGGTCGTCCTTCGCATACGACCCGCTCCTGCGCACCCTCGCGATCACGCTCGCCGACGGGGTGAACCTCCAGGCCGGCGCCTCCTTCCAGATCTCCGTCCTCGCCGTCCGCGACGTCGCGGGGAACCCGGTGGTCCCCTCCTCCATTTCGGGATTCGTCGGCGGGGACTTTTCTCCCCCGACGGTCGTCGTCGCCGACCGCAACGAGGTCGTCGACCCCTCGAGCCAGACGGTCGACGTCACCTTCAGCGAGGCGCTCGATCCGGCGAGCGCGACCTCGGTCGCCAACTACTGGTTCACCGCGAAGGGGACCCCTCCGGTCCTCGTCGCGGCCTTCCTCCTCGGGGACGAGCGCACGGTGCGCCTGGTGGCGGGCGGCCCGGTGATCCCCGGGACGCACAAGCTCCGGGTCCGCGACGTCCGCGACCTCGCCGGCAACATCATGCCGACCACGAACAACATCACGATCACACCCTAGGCCCTTTCTCCTGCGCCAGGGGGCGTCCGCCGTCGGGCGCCCCCAATTCTTTTGGGCCCCCCCCCGATCGGGTACATAGGCTCCCCCTCCCCCCCCTCCGCGAACTCCGACGAACCTCCCGGGCCTCCCAACGCCGGCGAAGGCCGCCGCCGCGGCCGCGGCCCTCCACGCCCTCCTCCTCGCCGTCCTCCTCGTTGATTCCCGCGGCGACCCGACTGTGCTCCTCTGCGTCGGGGATCGCCTCCCCCTCCCCGCGGACGTCGCCGAACCGGTCCGCTTCGCCGGCACGGGCGGGTACGACGGCCCCTTCTACGCCCTCGTCGCCCTCGACCCCCTCGACCGGCGGCCCACCTCCCCGTTCCTCGACGATCCGGGGAAGCGCTACGGGCGCATCCTCCTCCCCGCCCTCGCGCGCGCCACGGGGGCGAGCGACCTGCGCGGCGTCGCCTGGCGCTTCGCCCTCCTGAACCTACTCGGCGTCGCGGTGGTCGCGGCGCTCGTCGCGCATTCACGGGGAGGGGATCGACGGGCCCTCTGGATCGGCCTCGCCGCGGGCGCGCAGACCGGGCTTGCCGTCTCGGTCGCGCGGGGCCTCCCCGGACCTGTCGGGACCGCCCTCCTCCTCCTCGCCCTCCATCTCCGTGAACGGAACCGCGACCTGCGTGCGCTCGCGTGCCTCGCCCTCGCCCCCCTCGATCAGGAGCTCTTCGCCGTCGTGCCGGTCGTCCTGACGGCGCAGGCCTTCCGGTCGCGGCGCGGACGGGGTCTCCTCTGGCTCCTCGCCCTGGCGCCCGTCCTCGCCTGGCGCGCATGGATCGTGCGCCACGGCCTTCCCGGAGGGATCCCCTTCGCGGACCTCGGCCTCCCCCTCCTCGCTCCGCTCCGGTCGGGCGTCGAGTCGGCGGCGCTGCCCCGATTCCCACCGGAAGACCTCTTCTCCCTCCTCCACCTTCTCGCCTTCCTCGCGATCCCGGCCGCCTTCCGGAAGGCGGGCGCCTCCTCGTGGATCCTCGCCTCCCTCTGGCTCGCCGCCGCGTGCGCCGACCGGGACGTCTGGATCGCCTTCTGGTCCAGCGCCCGGGCGACGGCCCCCGCCTTCGTCCTGGCGGCCGCGCGCGGCGGAGGGACCGGCGCCCTCGCCGCCGTCGCGGCGGCTTCCTTCACCCCGGCGCTCTCCGTATGGTTCGCCTGCTTTCCCCCCGTCCTGACCCATCCTTGACCGGCCGAGCCGACGAACCGCGCGCCGAGGTCCTCGGGACCGAGGAGATCTTCCGGGGGAAGATCATCCGAGTCGTCCGCGAGCGGTTCCGGACGCCCCTCGGACGGACGGTGGTCCAGGAGCTCGTCCTCCACCCCGGAGCGGCCGTCGTCCTCCCGAGGATGGACGCCGATCGCGTCCTCCTCGTGCGGCAGTACCGGCACGCGGCGGGCGCGTTCCTCTGGGAGGCTCCCGCCGGGCGTCTCGAGCCGGGGGAGTCCCCTGAGGAGACCGCGCGCAGGGAGCTGCTCGAGGAGACGGGCCTCCAGGCCGCGCGCTGGAGGCGCCTCGGCGGCTTCTTCCCGGCGCCGGGGATCACGAGCGAGTTCATGCACGTCTTCGTCGCGGAGGGGCTCGCTCCGGGCGGGGGCGCGGAGCCCGACGAGGACGAGGAGATCGAGACCGGCGTCTTCCCCCTCGCCGAGGTCCGCCGCCGCGTCCGCGACGGGGAGATCCGGGACGGCAAGACAATCGTGGCCCTGGCCCTCCTCGGGGACGCCTCTCCTTGAACGGCCGACCGTCCATAGGAGAATCCCCCCCACCGATGAAACGAGCGAAGCCGAAGCCTCGAGACCAGGAAACGGCGATCATCCAGAAGGTCGAGCGGACGATCCGCCGCCTCGAACGGGGGGGAGACGTCGTCATGAAGGAGGCGCAGCGGGTCGTCGAGACCCTCCGCGAGGCCGAGAAGCTGTTCGAGGAGCACGGCCGCCTCGACATGGCGAACAGCGCGCGCGCGGCGAGGATCAGCCTCGCGGCCCACCTCTCCGAGTTCGAGCCGGAGTAGGGCCCGGCCCCGTCAGGCGGCGAGGAACGTCCGGAAGACCCGGGCGAGGATCCTCCCCGCCGGGCTCGCGCCGACGCGGTCGGAGAGGGTCGAGTACTTCTGGCGGCCGGAGGCGAGGTCGGCGATCAGGGCCCTCACGCGCCGGCTCCTCCTCGCCCCCGCGAGGATCGCCTCGAGGACGGCGGGCTTGAAGTAGCGCTCCGCCCACGCCCCCGCGCGGGCGAGCTCCGGGGCGAGCGTCTCCTCGAGGAGGACCGGATACTCCTGCGGCCGCCCCCGTAGGATCGCCCCGGCGAGGAGTCGGGCCGAGGCGAGGGCGTAGTAGATCCCCTCCCCGGTGATCGGATCGACGAGCCCCGCCGCGTCCCCGACGAGCGCCACGCCGTCCTCGAGGGGGGGGACGAGCGGACGGCCGTCGGCGCCCGGCGCGGGGATCACCCAGCCGTAGGATCCGACGACCTCTGCGCTCGGAAGCGACTGGCGCAGGAACTCCGCCACCCGCCGGCGCAGGCCCGCGGCCGTCGCGTCCCCCGGGAACGCCACGATCCCGACCGAGGCGCGGTCGGTCCGGGGGAAGACCCAGAGGTAGCCGCGGATCCCCGGGTAGAACCGCATCCACGCCCCTTCCGCGGGATCCACGCCCCGGACGAGCGCCCCCACAGCGGGGCAGAGGCGCGCCTTGGGCAACGGCCGGCCGGTCGAGCGTCCGACGATGGAGAACGCCCCGTCCGCCCCGACCAGGAGGTCGAAGGTCTCCTCCCCGCCGTCGAACCCGACGCGCGGGCCGGGTCCGACCCGCGCGACGCGCGAGGGGACGATCCTCGCCCCCGCCGCACCCGCGAGCCCGCGCAGGGCTCCGTCGAAGGCCTCCCTCGCGAAGATCTCGAACATCCGGTCGGACTCGATCTCGACGGCGCGCCTGCGCGGGGAGACGATCCGCGCCCGGTCGACCCGCACGCTCGGGATCGACAGGCCCGAGAGCTCGGGGAACTCGTCGAACGCCTTCGCCGTGACGCCGCCGCCGCAGGGCTTCTCCCCGGCTCCCGGGTCGTGGAAAAGGACGGGGCGCAGCCCTCCGCGCGCTAGGAGGAGGGCCAGGTAAGAGCCCGAAGGGCCGGCGCCGACGATACCGATCCGCACGCGGAGGGGGGAACCGAGAGCGGATTATAGTCCGCGCCCCCATTTACCCTCCGATGCCCCCTCCTTCCGAGTCCGACCTCCGCCTCCCGGGAGGGGTCCGCCTCGATCCGAGGGACCTCAAGTTCGAGTTCGTCCGGTCCGGCGGTCCCGGCGGGCAGAACGTCAACAAGGTCGCGACGAAGGTGGTTCTTCGGTTCGACCTCCTCGGTTCTCCCTCCCTCCCCCCCGAGGTCCGCGACCGACTTGTGCTCGCCCTCGGCGCCCGCGTCACCGCCGCCGGCGAGGTCCGGATCGCCGCCTCCGAGCACCGGACGCAGTCGGCCAATCGCGTCGCCGCGCTCGCGCGGCTGATGCGCCTCCTCTCCGAGGCCCTCCGTCCGCGCGCCGTGCGACGGCCCTCCCGGCCCACCCGGGGATCCGTCGAGCGGCGCCTCAGCGAGAAGGCGGGGCGCGCGCGCCGCAAGCGGGAGCGTGCGAAGGACGGCGCGAATGAGTAGAAGTCCGGGATGAAAGATCTCGCGGCCGTCGGCGTGGCCCTGCTCCTCGGAGCCCGCCACGGCGCGGGACCCGACCACCTCGCCGCGGTCGCCGCGCTCGCGACGCGGGGCGGCGCGGCGCTCCCTCTCGCCGTTCGCTTCGCCGCCGGGCACGCGGGAGTCCTCCTCCTCGCCGCGGTCGGCCTCGGAGCGCTCGACGTCGGCGGCCTCGCTCCCCCCTGGCTCGAGCGCGCCGGCGAGATCATCTCGGGCGCGATGCTCCTCGCTCTCGGGATCGCGACGCTCCGCCGAAGGGTTCCCGTCCTCCACTCCCACCTCCACGCCCACGAGGGAGGCCTCGTCCACGCCCACCCCCACGCGCACCCGCAAGGGAGAGGGGACCGCCACTCCCACCCTCATGGCGTCGTGGCCCTCGGGGGCGCCTTCGCCCTGGCGGGTCTCCCCTCCCATCTCCTCACCGTCGCCCCCGTCCTCGCCGCCCACGGCGGCCTCGCCCGCGCCGCCTGTGTCGCCGCCTTCGGGGCCGGGATCCTCGCGACGATGCTCGCCTTCGGCGCGGCCGCCGGCGCCACGCTGCGGCGCTCCGCGCGCCCCGAGCGCTTCGCGCGCGCCGCCTCCCTCGCGGCGGTCGCGATCGGCGCGGGGTGGATCGCGAGCCGCCTCTTCGAGTAGGGCTCCCCTACGAGCCCTTCTTCTTGGGGGGAGGCTTCTTCGGCTCCTCCTTCCCCTTCTTTCCCCTCCCCTTCTCCTCCTTCTTCTCCTCGATCTGGAGGTTCTTGAGGACCCACTCGCACCAGCCCGCGTCGAACTCCTCCGGGCTGACGCCGAAGACGTCCTTGAGGGTCTTCTCCTGGTTCTGGGGGTTGTAGGACTTGAAGAACTTCAGGAACGTGTCGGGGTGCCCCTCGAGGATGTAGCGGACGATCGCCCAGCCCTGGGCCAGGTCCTCGTAGTCGAGCTTGTTCAGGCCCGTCACCATGAGCTCGCGGAAGGGGCGGTAGGTCTTCTCCTCCGCCATCTCGCGGCAGAGGAGGACGTAGGAGTTGTCGAGGTCCTTGTCCGCGACCGACCCCTTCCCGTACTCCGTGATCGTCCTGCAGTAGGTGGTGTTCCGGCCGATGTGGGAGGTCGAGACGTAGAAGGAGAACCCCTCCTCCAGCCAGGGACGGGCCGCCCCGACCATCGCCTCGACGTAGACCCCCCCGAGCATGTGCAGGCAGTCCCCCTCCAGCCCCCCCTCCGTCTGGACGAGGGCCGCCATCGTGCCGGTGACCGAGGGGGCCATGCGGCAGTTCTCCCGCACGAGGTCCCGGCCGGCGTCGTCCAGCTTGTGGTACTTCGCCTCGACCCATGGGAGGAGGTCGTTGAAGGTCGCCTTGTCGTTCAGGAAGAGGAAGTGCAGGCGCCTGGCGACCCCGGCCTTGAACATCTGGTGCTCGGGGGGGAGCCCGAACTTCGCGTTGAGCTCCGCGTAGGCCTTCTCGAGGAGATCGAGGAGCACCTGCGCCCTGTCGGGCGGGACCTGGCCCTTGATCGAGAAGTTGCGGCTGGAGAGGACCGTGGGCGCCGTACCACCGAAGAAATCCTTGAGACTCTCCGCCTCGGCCTTGTCCGCCGCCGCGTTCGCCGTGATCGCGGCCGCGACCTCGAGGGGCGCAGGGCCGGCCGCCTTCCCCTTCGCCGGCTCCTTGCCCGGCGCCCGCTTCGATTCCTCCTCCTCCTTCTTCTTCCTCTCGGCCTCGAGCTCCTTCGCGCGCGCCTTCGACACCCACTCCCCCTCGATCTTCACGTAGCCGAGCCCCTCGCGCGCCTCCTCGTTGTCCGCGTCGATCCGCAGGACCATCGAGTAGACGTCCTTCAGCTCCTTGCGGAGGTTGTTCGTCTTGCAGAAATCGACGAGGTCGGCGAGCTCCATGAGGTCGCGCTTGTCGACCTTCTTCAGGCGCTCGAGGTACTCGTCGCGCGGGGTCGCGCCGATCTCGACCGCCTCGACGTCCGCGCGCGGGATCGTCTGGCGGCCGACGCTCGTCTCGATGACGACCTCCGTGTCGTTCTGCGAGACCACCTTTCCCTCGAGGCGCCCGCCGTTCTTCAGGCGGACGACGTCGCCGAGGGCTTCGCCGGCGAGGAGGAGGACGGCGGAGGCGAGGACGAGGAGGACGCGCACGTGGGCTTCTCCGTCGACCGGGGGCTGGCCGGCCGGATCGAGAGAAGATCGTACGACCTCCCCCCTCGCGGCATCAACGCGGGGTCTCCCCGACGGCGAGTCCGGCGAGGGAGACGAATCCCGTCCGCGACCGCCGGACCTTCCCCGACGGCCCGACCTCCAGGAGGACCCCCCCGACCGGCAGGAGGACCCCCCTCCCCCACGCCTCGAGGAAGTTCGTCTCCCCCGGGACGTCGAGGCTCGCCTCGGCGAGGACCTCCCCGTCCCTGGCGAAGCGCCGGACGAAGGCGGCCTCGACGGACGCCACCCAGATCCCGGAGGAATCGACCGCGAGGTGCTCCGCGGAGAACCCGAGGGTCGCGACCTCCCGCGCCTCGCCGCCGCCTCCGAGTCTCCAGATCCGTCCCGGCCCCGTCGCATCGAGGACCCAGAGGACGCGGTCGGGCGCCTCGCGGACGTCGGTCGCCTCCCCGCCGATCGTCCAGCTCTCCCGCGTCCCGGAATCCGTCGCGACGATGTCTCCCTGGTCGTCCCCGTGGAGGATCCGCGACCGGCCTCTCTCCACGCAGCGGATGCCGGCGACGGAAGCCGACTCGAGGATCCCGCCCTCCGGGCCGACCCGGACGAGGAGGCCTCGTCCCCGATCGGCGACCCAGGCGCCGCCGTCCTGCTCACCCGCGAGATCCGCGACCCAGCCGAAGGGGCCCCCCTTCGCGAGGAGGGCGCCGTCGGGACCGATCCGGACCAGGTCGAACGGGTCCGACGGCTCGGGGCCCCTCCCGGTCGCGACCCAGGCGCCTCCCCCCGGGAGACCCGCGACGACCCGGGGCCATCCGCCGCATCGGGCCGTCGCGAGGAGCCCCAGGTCGGCCGCAAGCAGGTGGACCTCCCCGGCGCCCCGGTCCGCCACCCATACCGCTCGGCGGACGTTCCCGTCGTCCCGGCTGCAGGGAGAGACGAGGAGCGCCGCGAGCGCAGGCGCGATCCTGCGGATCATGGCGAGGCCGGCAGCGCCGGGGGGGAGGATGCGACCGGCCGCGGCTCGCTTCGCCCGCGCGGGACGATCCCCTCGAGGCGGAGCAGCTCCTCCTTGATGGGGACGGAGGGACCGTAGCCGGGCACCGAGCCGTCCGAGGCGACGACCCGGTGCGTCGGGATGAACAGGGGGAGGGGGTTCGCGGCGACGGCGGCTCCGACCGCGCGCGACGCCTGGGGGAACCCGAGCCGCTTCGCGATCTCCCCGTAGGCGAGGGTCGTCCCGCGGGGGATCCCCGCGACGACCTCCCAGACGGCCCGCTGGAAGGGGGTGCCCATCGGATCGAGGGGGACGACCGGATCCCCTGCCTCCCCGCGCAGGCGGGCGCGCACCACCGCCGCGTAGGGCTCGAGCCTCGCCGGGTCCTCGACGAGCCTCGCCCGGGTGAACCGGACCGCGAGCCACCGGAAGAACGCCCCCGCGTCCTCCCCGGGGAGCGACAGGCGGCAGGCACCCTTCTCCGTCGCCGCGACGCGGAAGGGGCGGCCCCCCGCCTCGAACCCGGACCAGAAGACCGCCTGCCCCGGGGGGGTCAGGCCCGATCCCGCTCTCTCCTCCATCCCGGCCTCCACGCGATCTCTCCGCACCCATACGACGCCGGGGGGAACGGGAGTGGGGACAATCCCCCAAGTTCGTGGGCCGGGCCTGCCGATATGCGGCCGTCGTGCAGGCCGGTCCCAGGATCCTCGCTTTCTCGGGCGTCGCCCTCGCCGTCACCGCGCTGATCGGGGTCTCCCTCCCCCCGAGGGTCGAGGAGGTCCACATGGTCGACGAGCTGACGCGCGTCGGCGAGCCCTTCTCCCTCGTCGCGAAGGTGGTCGGGGGGAGGCTGCGCGGGACCTTCGGCGGCGTCGAGGGGGCGCGGGTCGCCTTCGAGATCGACGGCGAGCGGGCGGGGGCCGCCCAGACCGACACCGTGGGGAAGGCGACCCTCCGCTTCGTCCTCCGCGCGCCGGGGGAATACGACCTCTTCGCGCGGGCGGAGCTCCCCTCGAAGGCCGCGCTCCCGCTCGCGACCGGCCTCGTCCGCGTCGTCGACGCCGAGGAGTCGATCGTCATCACCGACATCGACGGCACCCTCGCCGACAGCAACGTCTACAGCCCCCTCTTCAACTCCCCGCGCGAGATCCGGGCCCGCCCGGGCGCGGTCGAGGGGATCCGGGAGCTCGCGCGGGACATGGTCATCCTCTACGTGACCCAGAGGGACGAGGACCTCGAGCCCCATACCCGCGAGTGGCTCCGGCACCGGGAGTTTCCGAGCGGTCCCGTCCTCTTCTCCCGCAGCCTCCACGACCCCTTCGAGACGGCCTCCTACAAGCGGGAGACGCTGCGGATGATCAAGCGGAGGTTCCCCCGGGTCCTCGTCGGGATCGGGGACTCCGAGGAGGACGCGGAGGCCTACGTGGCGGCGTCGATCCCGGCCTTCCTCGTCGGGAAGTTCGCGACCCCCCCCGCCGGCGCCCAGGTCTTCGCCGACTGGGAGAGCCTCGTCGAGGCGGTGCAGGAGCTTCGCGGGCGGCGCTGACTAGAAGAGGACGACCTTCTGCTTCAGGCGGTCGAGGTAGGTCGTCGCCGTCCCTTCCTTCTGGACCACCTCGAAGACGACCTCGTAGGAGCCGGAGGGGAGCGTCCCGGCCGAGGGGGGGATCGGGAAAGGGGTGAGCCCGTACGGGGCGAGGGAGAGGGGCGCGCTGTAGGAGAGGGTCCCCCCCTGCCCCTTCAGGAACGCGGATCCGGTGACGGTGGCAGGGGCGTCGGTCCAGTTGCGCACGGCGAGCCCGAGCGAGCCGAGGTGGACCGCCGTCCCGCCCGAGCGCTCCGGCCGGTAGGGGCAGAACGAGAAGATCTCGAGCCCCTCGCCGATCTCGTTCGCGACGAGGAAGGTGCCCGGGGCCTTCACCATCGGGAGGACGTCCCAGCAGAGGGCCACGAAGCCTCCCTCGTCGGTCGCCTTCCACCCGACGAGGCGCAGGTCGGAGGGGTCCGAGACGTCGAAGAGGGTCACCCCGTCCTGCGCGTTCGCCGTGAACAGGAAGCTCCCCAGTCGCCGGGCGTAGTGCACGAAGCTCGTCGCCGAGGCGTACTGCGCCACCTCGACGATCCCCCCACCGCCCGCCGCGCCGGAGACGTCGAGGACGTTGAGCCCCCCCCACGCCGGACTGGGGAGCTCGTTCGTCAGGTAGACGCGCCCCCCGTCGGCGGAGAGCGCCATCGAGTGCCCGTCCACCGAGGGGCCGTACGACGAGAACTGGGAGAGGAAGACCGGCGCCTGCGGCTCCTCGATGTCGATCAGGAAGACCCCCTGCGTCAGCGCCCCGACGGTGAGCACGTGCCGGCCGAGCGTCGCGTTCCACCCGGCGTGGAAATCGTGGGTGAAGAAGGGGGGCGTCGGACCGCCGGGCGGCCCGAGCGTCGTCAGGTAGACCGGCACCCAGGGGACGGTCACGTCGTAGACGTCGATGTGCCCGTCGATCGCGGCGAAGGGACCGAAGGAGGCCCCCGCGTAGAGGAAGCGCTTCCCTCCGCGCGACTCGACGAAGACGTGGTGGACATTCTCCGGGACCCCGAGGTGGGAGGGGTTCGACGCGTAGACGGGGCCCGACTGGGTGAGGGCCCAGATCTGCGCCCCGACCTGGGGGACGTAGACCGTCTCGTTTCCGAGCGCGAGGTAGGTGGTCCCCCCCTGCTCGAACATCGAGACGTCCCAGACCGGATACGGGATCTGGATCGTGGCGACCAGCACAGCCTTCCTCGGATCCTTCACGTTGTAGACGTCGACGCCGCCTCCCCCCGGGAACACGCGCGCCGCCGCGAGGAGATCCTCGTGGAGGTCGAGGTCCATGTAGTAGCCGGTCGTCGGCACGAGGCGCGTGACGGGCTGGAGGAGCTCCCCGTAGGGATCCGCGAAGGCGAGGCCCGCGCCCCAGGAAGGAGTCGCGACGATCGGCGTCCCCCCGGTCCCGGAGTGGCAGTCCGGCGCGAAATCCTGGGCGCGGACAGGGCCTCTCCAGAGGAGGAGGAAGGTCCCGGCCGCCGTCGCGAGGAGGACGGAGCGGCGTCGAGCGGGGGGCATGAGAGGCGGCCCGATCGAGCATAGCCACGTTCCGCGCCCCTCTACCTCGGGGTCCTGGCCTTCCGTAGTCTCCCCTCCGTGACGGATCTGGCGACCTTCCTCTCCCGTCTCGGCGCCCGCTTCGGGGCAGGGACGGATCCCGCAGCCGAGATCCGCGGGGCGGGGTCGGCGCTCGCTGCGGGTCTCCTGCCGTGGGAGGGCCTCGTGCGGGTTGGCGGGAGCGAGGCGGTCCCCTTCCTCCAGCGCCTCCTCTCCTGCGACCTGCGCGATCTCGCGGCGGGAGCGAGCGCGCCCGGCTGCCTCCTCTCTCCCACCGGGCGGGCCCTCGCCGTCGTCCTCGCCCTGCGAACCGACGGAGAAGTCCTCCTCCAGGTCGAAACCCCTTTCGCCCTTCCCCTCGCGCAGGCGCTCGAGAGATACCGCTTCTCCGAGGCGGTCGAGATCGCCGACGGCTCGGAGACCGCTGCTTGGCTCGTCCTCCTCGGCCCGAAGGCGCCCGACGCCCTCCGCGCGGTCGGCCTCCCCGAGCCTCCGGCGCGGGGAAGGCACGTCGCCTCCGCGAACGGAGAAGGGGCCGGGCGCATCCTGCGAAGCGACCTCCTCGGCGTCCCGGAATACCGCCTCCTCTCCTCGCGAGACCTGGCCGCCTCCCTGCTCGAGCGCCTCCTCGCCTCGGTGCCTGGCGCGAGGCCGATCGGGACGGTCGCCCTCGAGCACCTCCGCATCCGCGCCGGCCTTCCCCGGCCGGGCCTCGACCTCGACGACTCGGTCTATCCCGAGGAGGTCGGTCTCGAGGCCGCCCTCTCGACCTCGAAGGGGTGCTACCCGGGCCAGGAAGTCGTCGCCAAGATCCGGACGTACGGAGGCGCGAAGCGCAGGCTCGTCGTCCTCGGCTTCGATGCGGGGGACGCGCCGCGCCGAGGCGACCTCCTCGAGAAGGAGGGCGCGGAGGTCGGCCGCCTCACGAGCGTCAGCGCGGATCCCGCGCTCGGACCCGCGCACGCGCTGGCGCTGGTGAAGCGGGAGGCGGCGGATCCGGGCACGCTCCTGGCCGTCCGGCGCGGGCCTGCGACCCTTCGCGCGAAGGTCCTCCCTTCCGCAGCGACGACCGCGGGCACCCCTCCCCTCTGATCCTCCCTTTCCGGAACCGACGCCGAGGGCAAAAACTCCGTCGAGGGGTATCCTCCTGCCCGCCAGCCCGAATCGGGCCGCCCTCCCCGGAGCGTCCGATGAAGCGACTTTCCCGGGCCGTCCTCCTCCGGCTGTTCCCCGTCGCCGCCGCCCCGCTCCTCTGCGCCGGGCCCCCTGCGCGGGCGCAGGGATATCTCGTCTGGCAATTCACCGGCTCCGCCACGAGCGACCGCCTCGGCCGGTCGGTGGCGGGTCCGGGGGACCTGGACGGGGACGGCTTCGCGGATCCCTTCGCCGGCGCCCCGCAGCTCAACTCGTCCCCCCCGGCGGGGTACGCGCGGGCATTCTCTGGCGCGACCGGCGCGATCCTCTTGACGCTCGTCGCCCCTCCCGCGATGGGGGACGCGGTCGCGGGGATCGGCGACCTCGACGGCGACGGTCTTCCCGACCTCCTCCTCGGATCCCCGACCTTCACCCCGCCCCCCGGCATGGGACCGGCGCTCGCCGGACAGGCGAGAGTCGTGTCCGGGGCGACGCAGGCCCTGATCCGCGCCATGAACGGCGTGAACGCGGGGGAGAGCCTCGGCCTCTCGGTCGCCGAGGCGGGCGACGTGGACGGGGACGGACAGCCCGACGTGATCGCGGGGGCCTCCGCGAACCTCGCGCGCGTCTTCTCCGGAGCGACCGGCGCCCTCCTCCGAACCTGGAGCGGGACCGGCCCCCTCGACAACTTCGGCTGCGCCGTCGCGGGCGTGGGCGACCTCGACGGGGACGGGAGCGCCGACCTGATGGTCGGCGCGCGCCAGACCTTCGTCCTCGGCGCGCCCGGCTACGCACGCGTCTTCTCCGGCGCCACGGGGAGCACGCTCTTCACGCTCGCCGGGACGGCCTACCCCGAGCTATTCGGGGCCGCCGTCGCGGGGGTGGGAGACGTCGACGGCGACGGCGTCCCCGACCTGCTCGTCGGCTCGCCGGCCGCGGCCGTCGGAGGGGTCTTCAACTCCGGGCAGGCGAGGGTCTTCTCGGGGGCGACGTTCGGCGTCCTCTTCGACCTCTCGGGCTCCGCCTCGCTCGACCGGTTCGGGACCTCGGTGGCCGGCGCAGGGGACGTGAACGGGGACGGGGTCCCCGATTTCGCCGTCGGCGCGCCCCAGAACGGCTCCTTGGGGAGCGCGATCGGGTACGTCCGCGTCTTCTCCGGGGCGGGAGGGACGCCGATCTGCACGATTCCCGGGGCGGCCGCGGGGGAGCAGTTCGCTCTCTCCATCGCCGGTGCGGGGGACGTGAACGGCGACGGCTTCCCCGACCTGGTCGGCGGGGCTCCCCTCTCGAACGCCGGGGGCCCGCTCCAGTCGGGCGCCGCCCGCGTCCACTCGGTGGTCGGGATCCCCCCGGGGTCGTCCCTCTTCGGGACGGATTGCGCGGGATCGGGAGGATTCGCCCCCCTCCTCGCGGCGCAGACCTCCGCCCCGTCGATCGGGAGCGCCTCCTTCGGGATCGTCCTCTCGAAGGCCCTCGGCGGATCCTTCGCGGTCCTCGACGTCGGCCTCTCCTCCACGTCCTGGCTCGGCGTTCCCCTCCCGTTGAACCTCGGGTTCCTGGGCCTCCCCGCCTGCTCCCTCCACGTCTCCCCCGACGTCCCCCTTCTCGTCGCGACGAACGGCTCGGGACCCGGGAACGGGCGAGCGTTCGTTCCCCTGCCGATCCCCCCGGACCCGACGCTCACGGGGGCCCACGTCTTCTTCCAGTGGTACGTCGTCGATCCGGGGCCCGCCCCGCTCCCGGGCGCGATGTCGCGGGGGCTCGACCTCCTGATCCTCTAGCCCGGCCTTCGCATCGCCGTGGGTCGCCGATACGGGCCAAGCTGAACCCTCGGCTTGGACACGGACGGCGGAGCCTGGACTAGGGGAGGAAGCCGAGGTCGCTCACCGCGTGGCCCGGGAAGATGGACCCGAGGTTCGACGGGGTCTCCTCGAGCCAGCGGAGCAGGACGGTTCCGAAGACGTCCCGGAAGTCGGCCACCATGGCCGGCTCGCCGTCCGGGGTGAGGGCTCCTGGGTCGAGAGAGGGGTGGGGCGTCGCGAAGCCTCCGTTGACCCCGTTCCCGAACACGAAGACCGGATTGACCGATCCGTGGTCGGAGCCGTGGCTGCCGTTCTGGTAGACCGTCCGGCCAAACTCGGAGAAGACGACGACGAGCGTGTCGTCCGCGAGGCCGTTCGCGACGAGGTCCGCGTGCAGGGCGTTCAGCCCCTGGCTCAGCGTCGCGAGGAGACCGGCGTGGAGGCCTCCGGCGTTCTGGTCGTCATGGGTGTCGAAGCCGCCGTAGCCGAGGTGGAAGATGCGCAGGCCGACGTTCCCGACGAGGAGCCGGACGACGAGGCGGAGGGACCGCCCGAAGCGGCCCGCCGGATAGGTCCCGACGTAGGGGACGGGCGCGATCGCAGAGAAGACATCGATCAGATCGAGGAGGCCGCTCGAGGTCGCGGCGATCGACCCGAGGGGATCGGGGAGGGATCCGGCGCCGGCGGCGATCGCGCCATAGGCGCTCTTGCGGTTTTGGGCGTCCCCGGGGTGGAAGCCGTCGGAGGGGAAGGCGACGTCGTCGAACGAGTCGGCCGCCGGCAGGAAGCCGTCCGTCTCCCCCGTGAGGAGCGTCCTGCGATCGAACACTTCGAGGGCCGCGGGGAACGCGGGAGTCGGGTGGAGGTTCAGGTACCGGGCGAGCCACCCTTCCTGGCCGGGCGAGGCCGGGAGTCCCGTGTGCCAGATCCGCATGGCGTAGTCGTGGGAGAAGTTCGGGTTCGGGTAGGAGACCCCCTGGACCACGGCGAGCCGGCCGGCGTCGTAGTGGGCCTTGAGCTCGGCGAGCGAGGGGTGAAAGCCGACCGGCGTGCCGGGGACCTTGAGGACCGAGGACTCGGGGACGGAGAGCGTGGGGCGGTATTCGGTGTAGTAGTCTCCGCCGTCGACGGCCCAGGGAACGACCGTGTTCAGCCCGTCGTTCCCCCCGTCGAGTTCCACCAGGAGGAGGTTCCGGGGGGGCGCGCCTTGCGCCCCGGCCACCGAGCGCAGGAGGATCCCCGGCCCGAGCGCGGCCGCGGAGAGGGTGCACACCCCGGTCTTCAGGAACCCGCGCCGGGTCATCGCCGGGATCAGCCCCGGCCTCGACCGCCTCGATCGCTCGCTCAACAGAGCTGGTACTCCGGGGAGGCGAGGAGGAGCGCGACCAGGCCGCGCACCTTCCGGTCGATCGTCCCCTTTTCCAGGACGAACGGGGCGGGGGTTCCGTCGTCCTGGGCCTGCAGATAGGCGACGAGGGCCCCCGTCGTCGAATCCGCCGGCGGGCTCGGGTCGAGGTGGGCGACGAAGCGCGCCACGACGGACGCGGGGTCGAGGGTCGGCCACTCCCTCCGCGCCCCGACGAGCCTCTCCGGGCGCCAGGAGAAGGGAGGCCGGCTCCACCTGCGGGAGTCGGCCATCCACTCCGCGACGCGCGCGCGCTGGAGGAGGCCGTTCGAGGACACCCAGGAGAGGCCCTCCTTCCAGCCGAAGACCGAGGGTGGATTGAATAGTGACTGTCCGAGCGCGGCGAGCTTCCCGGCGAACCCTTCCCCGACTCTCCCCCCCTTCACGCTCCCCCGCAGGAGCCGGACCGTCCCGGCGAGGAACTCGACGGGGCTCTTCACCCGGGAGAACTTCGCGGCGGCGGAGTAGAAGGCGTCCATCTGGAAGAGGACCTCGAGCATGGGGCGGATGGCCGTGCCGTTCCCCACGTAGGCGGCGACCATCGGGTCGAGCACCGGGTCGGAAAGGGCGACCTCGTAGGCGAAGAAGGAGAAGAGCTTCCCGGCCAGGCGGCGCGGGGTCGCGGGGTCCGTGACGAGGTTCTCGATCACGTCGTCCCCGTCGAGGGGCCCGGTGACGCCGCGGAAGGTCTTCATGGAGAAGTCGTGATTCCACGGCTCGAAGGAGAACGCCCCGTCGTGGATCGTCCAGCCCGTGAAGGCGCGCGCGGCCTCGGCGACGTCGGTCTCGGTGTAGTTGGGGTTCCCCTGCGCGTCGTAGACGCCCGTCGTGAAGACCTCCATCAGCTCGCGGGCGAAGTTCTCGTTCGGGTCGGAAGCGACGCTCGTCTGGTTGTCGAGCCAGACGATCATCGCCGGGTCGCGGGCGATCGCCCGGAGCATGTCGCGGAAGGGACCGAAGGCGTGCGCTCGCAGGGTCCGGTTCTGCAGGTGCATGTGCCTCGTGTCCTCCACCTTGTCGAGCGCCGTGGCGAAGTGGCCGTGCCAGAAGAGGGTGAGCTTCTCCTCGAGCGGGGCGCGCGCCCGCAGCATCCGGCGCAGCCACCAGAGCTGCAGCTCCTCGAGCCTCGTCTTCCCCGGGATCACATGGAGGCGGTCGGAGGGCCCCCGAGCGTCGAGGAGGGAGACGACCGTCGCGTCCATCCCGAGATCGAGAGCCCGAGCGACCTCCTCGGACCTCGCCCCGAAACCCGTGCGGCGGATCAGGTGGGCGGCGTTCTCCGCGTTCCAGTCGACGGTCATCCCCGTTACCGCGGGAGGAGCGCGCGACGCCGGCGATCCCGCCGAGCCCAGGCCCTCTCGCGCCCGAAGCGGCGGAGGCCGGCTCCCCTTCCGCGGCCCCTTTCCCCGCCGCCCCTTTCGGGCCCCGGCTCCCGCGGGGTTGAGTCCCCGCCGGAACACCCTTGGCGGAGCTAAGGTTAGGGAGGTGGGCTTCCCCGCGTCCGGCACGCCGCCGCGCCGGTGCCCTCCCCTGCGGGGCCGACTACTCCCAGCGGATGAAGCCCGGGTTGAGGCGACCCTCGGGGTCGTGCTTCTTCTTCAGGGCGGCGAATCCCGCCCACTTCTCCCCGTAGTGGGCCCGCCACTGCTCGGCGGTGAAGTTCACGTAGCCCGAGAGGTAGCGCTTGCCCCCGTAGGCGATCGCGAGATCGCTCGCGAGGTCGAGCTTAGGCCGGAACGCCTCCCACATCCTCGGGGGCACGGCCGGCAGGATCCCGAACCCGACGAGGTACTCCGTCGTCGGGTGCATGAAGAGGGGGACCTCGGAGACGGAGTTCCGCGCGGGCCAGAGGAGGACGTGCCCCCCCACCTGGACGCCGGGGGGGAGGTCGGCGAGGACCGCCTCGATGTAGTCGGCCGCCGTGTCCCACGGAAGGACGACCTCCATCCAGGGGTGGATGTGCTCCCAGGTCCCGGCGCGCTTCCAGGTCTCGAAGACGGGGATGAGGCGGTTCAGGAAGTCCTGCGTGGGGAGGTCGTCGACGAGGAGGTTCGCGTAGGGCTTCAGGCCCGCCAGCCTCGCCCCGTCGTCGGGAGGGGAGCCCTCGTCGAACTCGACGGTCGCGTGGAAGGGGAAGAACCACTTCGCGTAGGGCTGGCGGACCCCGCCGACCCACTTGAGGCCCTGCGGGCAGGGG
>CBRGOK010000006.1:0-23719 GCA_967798035.1 uncultured bacterium | reverse complement strand
GGCGCTGCGCTGAGAATTGCGAACGAGGGCGCTCCCGGAGAGGGGCGCCCTCGGGAAGAGCCTCTTCGTCGACAAGCGCCTCGCGACGGCGGGGACCACCTCCTGCGAGTCGTGCCACCGGCCGGAGAAGGGGTGGACGGACGGGCTCCCGCTCTCGAAGAAGGACGACGGGACGCTGAACACGCGCCACTCCCCCACCCTCTACAACGCGGCCTACGCCGACGACCTCTACTGGGACGGCCGCGCCGCGGGCCTCGAGAAGCAGGTCCTCGCCGCCTGGAAGTCGCAGATGGGCGCCGACCCGGACGCGGAGGCGAAGGAGCTTGCCGCGATCCCGGGCTACGCGAAGACCTTCGAGAGGGCCTTCGGCGGGCCGCCGACCGCCGACTCGATCGTGAAGGCGCTCTCCGCCTTCGTGCGGACGATCCTCCCCGAGGACGCCCCGTGGGATCGCCACGACGCCGGAGACAAGACCGCCGTCACGCCGGAGGTCGAGGAGGGGTTCCGGATCTTCACCGAGGTCGCCAACTGCTCCCTCTGCCACGTCCCGCCGCTCTACACCGACACCCTGTTCCACAACATCGGCGTCGGCTTCGACAAGGAGAAGCCCGACCCCGGGCGCGGGAAGATCCTCGCCGACGCGGCCGCGAAGGAGGGGAAGCCGGTCCCCGCGGACGCGGTCTCGATGACGGGGGCGTTCAAGACCCCGACGCTCCGCGCCGTGACCGAGTCGGGCCCCTACTACCACGACGGGAGCACCGCCCGGCTCGAGGACGCCGTCGACTTCCTCCTCAAGGGGGGCGTCCCCAATCCCAACCTCGACCCCAAGCTCAAGCCGAAGAGCCTCTCGGAGAAGGAGCGCGCCGCGCTCCTCGCCTTCCTCCGGAGCCTGACCCCTCCGGCGCGCCCCTACGAGCGGCCCGCCCTCCCCTGATCCTTCCCCTTCGCCGGCGCGCGCCGCGCGAGGAGGTCCTCGATCCAGGAGACCGCCGCCATTGCGGCGGGGAAGCCGATCGTCGGGATCGCGAGCATCGCCACGTGGCGCAGCGCCTCGGCCTCGACCCCGACCTCTAGCGCCTGGCGAACCTGGGCGTGCACGCCTCCTTCGTCCCCCGATCCGACGGCGATCCCGAGCTTCACCAGCCGCCGCTCCCTCTCCTCGAGCGGCCCCGCGTCGTGGCAGGCGGATGCGAGCGACTCGTGCGCGACGGCCACCCGGGGGTAGCGGCGGCGGAAGGACTGGTAGTGCTCGGGGAGTCGGGGCGTCATCGGGGTCGTTCCTTTCGCGGGCGGATTCTCCACGATCGGCTTGACCAGGGAAGCGACCGGTAAGATCCCTCCGTGGCTTCCCTCTCCCGGAGGAACCTCCTCGCGGGCGCCGCGGCCGCTGCCGGCGGCCTCCTCGCCCGCCGCTCCCGCGCGGGGGACGTCGGCCCCCTCCCCGAGCGGTCCCTCGGCGCCACGGGCCGGCGCGTTCCGATCCTCGGCCTCGGGACCTATCCCCTCGGCACGCTCCGTCCGGAGTCGAAGGGGATCGCGATCGTCTCGCGCGCCCTCGAGACGGGCGCTCGCTACTTCGACACGGCTCCCTCCTACGGACCGAGCGAGGGGCGCCTGGGGAAGGGAATCGCCGGCTTCCCCCGCGAGAATCTCTTCCTCGCGACGAAGACCCTCGAGCGCGACGGCGACGCTGCCCTCGAGGAGCTCGAGCGCTCCCTCGAGCGCCTCGGGACCGACTACGTCGACAGCGTCCAGGTCCACGAGGTCCGCAGCCCCTCGGACGTCGAGTCGCTCTTCCGGAGGAGCGGAGTCGTCGCCGCCCTCGAGGACGCCCGCCGCCGCAAGAAGGTCCGGTTCATCGGAATCACGGGCCACCGGAACCCCGACGTCCTCCTCCAGGCGATCGAGCGCCACCCGTTCGACACCGCCCTCGTCCCGGTGAACCCCTTCGACTGCCACCACCGGTCCTTCACGCGGACCTTCGTCCCGAAGGCCCGCGCGAAGGGGATCGCCGTCGTCGCGATGAAGGTCTACGCCGGCGGCGCCCTCCCCTCCCAGAAGGGCGAGGTCCCGATCGCCGACCTCGTCCGCTTCGCGCTCGCCCAGGACGGGGTCTACGTCGCCGTTCCCGGCGCCGACTCCCTCGCCCACTGGGACGAGGCGCGCGCGGCGGACCTCCTCTCGCTCCCCGACAAGGCCTCGCAGGAGGCGCTCGTCGCGCGCTGCGGCCCGCACCGGGGCCGATCGACCGAGTGGTACAAGGACGCCTGACCTGCTCGGGGGCGCCCTTCCCGAAGTCAGCGGCCCCCAGGCAACGTCCTGTCCTGCCGGCGCGCCTCCTTCAGGGCGCGCAGCTCCTCGCGGACTCCCTCCAGTTCCCGCGTGCGCTCGTCGAGCCTGCGTCGAACCTCACGAATCTCCGCCTCCCGCTCGGCGGCGATCTCGGAGGGGGTCAACGCCGGTCGCGGGATCCAGCTCGACTCCTGCTCGAACGTCGGGGCGGCCCCGGCGACCTGGATCGGCAGGCCGACCGTCCCGTAGGCCTCCGGGAGGTAGCACAGGGTCAGCTGCACGTCGTGCACGCTCATCCCCCCCGAGGTCGACTTCCCCATGAAGTAGAAGGTGTGGTCCCCCGCGCCCGATACGGGGAAGACCGCCTGCGCGGTCAGCGGCGCGACGAGGGTCCCGCTCGGGTATCCCGAGGAGACGGAGAAGGCGAGATCCTGATTCGCGGGGAGGATCTCCATGTCGTCCGTCACCCCGAAGTTCGCCTGCGTCACGGTCCCGTTCTGGTGGAAGGCGTTGGCCTGGCAGGTCGCCGTCACGTGGACCCATCCGCCCTGAGGCGTCGTGATCGTGTGGGTGGCGAGGCAGTCCGTGACGTTCCCGCCCGTGAGCGCGATGAAGTCGTCCACCGACTTCGCGGCGACGCCAGCCTTCGGGGGATCCTCGCCGACGGTCACGGAGAGGCTGTTCCAGCCCGCACCCTGGAGGGCGGCGGGACCGTAGACGAGGACGTAGTAGGACGAGGAGAGGGCGTAGACGACTCGGAGCTCGAGGGTCAGCCGGATTCGGTACTGGCGACCTCGCCGGAGGAGGGCCACGAAACTGTCCTGGATCCCGCCGGAATCGACCCAGACGCCCCCGCCCACGATGTCGATGCTGATCTGGTCTTTCGGCTCCTCCTTGTGGAGCTTCTCCGTCTTCAGGATCGCGCCGCTCGGCAGTTCTTCGAGGTGGAGCGTGACCTCCACGCTGGCGGACCCGATCCCTCCCCCGATCACTTGGACGAGCAGCCACTGCCCCAACCATTCGACGTCGTATTCGATCGAGACCGGGACGAGATTCTCCTCGGTCTGCGGCGTGGCACCCACCTCGAAGTCGGTGAAGAGGGAAGACTTCGAGAACCGGGTTGTGGCGACGAGCGGTACGCCCGCGACGCCGGCGCCCATCCAGTTCGAGTCGACGTCGCAGCTCGTCGTGCACAGCAAGCACGTGGAGCTCGAGTCCTCCTCGCATCCCATCGCCGAGAGCGGGCCGCTCTTCGTCCCGGGCTGGACGACGACGGGCGTGCCGAAAACCGTCACGGGAGCGGGGTTCGACGGCGCGAGGCTCGTCGACTGTGCGGAAGCCGTGGCCATGAGGACCGAGAGGGCGGAGCCTGAGCTCACGAGTGTGCGTCGCATGGGATTCTCCTGGGATCGAACTTGGAACGGCGCGCGCGTGGGGACTCTCATCGCCGGAAGGCGAGGCCCCGAGTCGATCTCGTCGGCATGGGCGTGGACTCCCCGACGAAGGTGACGGGGTCGAGGCGGAGGAGCGCGTCGGATTCTCCGGTCGGCGCGTCGAAGATCGCGTAGATCCGGCGCTCCTTCGGGTCGAAGGCGAGGCCCTCGGCCGTCCCGGTCCCCCCGAGTGCGCCGAGGAGGGTCGATCCTCCCGTGCGGGCGTCGAGGGAGAGCAGGTTCGCCCCGTCTGTGGCGTAGAGCGTGTCTGTGTTCGGGTCGAAGGCGAGGCCGCGGATCGAGGTCGACGTCGGGCCGACGGCCTCCGGGCTCCCGCTGAACCGGTCGAGGACGAGGAGGAAGTCGCCCACCCCCTCGACCCCGTAGAGCGTGTCGGTGTTCGGGTCGAAGGCGAGGCCGGCGATGTCCTTGAATCCGAGGCTCGCCCGCAGCTGACTCGCGCCCGTCGCCGGGTCGATCGTCACGAGCCGGTCGGTGAGTCGATCGATCCCGAAGAGGGTGCGGCTGTCGGAGTCGAACTCCAGCCCGCGGATGTCGCGGGTCTCCGAGCCCACAGGCACCACGAGGGCGGTGGTCGGGCTCAGGGCGAAGAGGCCGCCCGCTGCATTGATGGCGTAGAGGATCCCTTCGGGGCCGAATCCCGGATCGAAGGCGAGGCCCGTGACCGTCCCGATCGGGGGGGCGATCGTCCCGACCGGCGTCGCGAAGCCGGTGCTCGGATCGATCTCGAAGAGCTGGGTGCCGCTGACGGCGAGGAGGGTGTTCGTCTCTGGATTGAAGGCCAGGTTCGCCGCGGCGACGCTCGGCCCGGCGGCGCTTCCGAGACCCGTGTTCGTGTCGATCGTGAAGAGGTTCCCGGTCGCCTCGTCCGTCCCGAAGAGGGTCGAGGTGTTCGGGTCGAAGGCCAGGCCCGCGAGATCCCGGATGCCCGTCCGGCCGATCTCCGTCCGGGCGCCGGTGACGGGGTTCACCGCGACCAGCAGCCTGCGCTCCGTATCGGTCGTGTAGAGGACTCCGGCCTCCGGATCGAACGCGAGCCCCTCGCCGACGCCCGAGACGGTCCGGCCGATGAACGTGCAGGCTCCGGTCTCCGCGTCGATGCGCGCGAGCGAGTCGTCGCCGTCGAGCGTGGCGTAGAGAGTCCGGGTGTTGCGGTCGTAGTCGAGGCTCCCGATCTCCTGGTCGAAGCCGAGGGCCCCGACGCCGGTCGCGGCCCCGGTCTGGATGTCGATCCGGAACAGGTGGTCCAGGTCGTCGTCGATCGCGTAGAGACCGTGGTCGCTCGTGTCGAAGGCCAGGGCCGCGGCGCTCCCGAACCCCGACCGTCCGACGACCGTCCCGGCCCCGGTCACCCGGTCGAGGGAGAGGAGCTGTCCCGCGTCCCTCTCGATCGCGAAGAGGGCCCCGGAGGCGAGATCGAGGGCCAGGCCCCGCACGTCGAAGAACCCGGTCGGGCCGACCTGGGTCAGGGTGTTCGTCGCCGGCTGGTAGGTGTAGAGGGGGTCGATCCCCGGCTCCCCGAACGTCAGGTAGAAGCGGTTGCCCAGCGGGTCGAAGGCGAGCGCACCGACGGGCTGCTCGAACCCCCCCGGCGGGCCGACGTCGGTCGTCGCGCCCGTCTCCGGATCGACGGAGGCGAGCGCGTTCGTCGCGCCGTTCACCCCGTAGAGAACCCCGTCGTTCGTGTCGAAGGCGAGCGGGCCGAGCGGTTGGGCCAAGTCGGCGCGGTAGGTGCCGCCGGCCGTCTCCGGATCGATCCGGATGAGCTGGCTCCCCCCCTCCGTCGCGTTCACCCCCACGAAGTCCCCCGCGGCCGGATCGAACGCGAGACCCGCAACGGGCCGGAAGCCGAGGTTCCGGATGAGGGTCGACGAACCGGTCGCCGGATCGAGGGTCCGGAAGCTCGCGTCGTCCAGGTCGGAGGCGAGGAGGAGGCCGGTCTCCCGATCGACCGCCAGCCCCTCGATGCGGGACTCCGGCAGGGGTTGACTGGAGAGGACTTGCCCGGTGGCCGGGTCGAGGACAAGGAGCGCGCGTGCGTCCCGGTCGACGCCGTAGAGGGTGTCGGTCTCCGGATTGAAGGCGAGGCCGCTGACGTGGCCGACCGGGGCGGCGCCGGGGATCAGGACGCCCGCGCCGGAGGCGGCATCGATCGAGAAGAGCCCATCGGCCTGGTCGTAGCCGTAGAGGGTGCCCGAGTCGGAGTCGACGGCCAGGCCCTCGACCTGCGACAGGCCGAGCGCGCCGACGACGGTCCCCGCGCCCGTCTTCGTGTCGATCGTGAGGAGCTGGTCGGTGTCGTCGTCGACCGCGTAGAGGACGCCTCCCTCCTCCTCGTCGTCGTCCGCATTGGAACTCGAATCGAAGGCCAGCGCGGAGAGGCCGCTGAAGCCCACCGCCCCCACGACGGTCACATCCCCCGTGACCGGGTCGAGCTTCAGGAGCTGGCCGAGCTCCTGGTCGACGCCGAAGACGGTCCCCGTCCTCCAGTTGGTCGCGAGACCCGTGATGTTGCGGAAGCCCTTGAGCCCGAAGCCGTGCGCCGGCACCCCTCCGGTCCTGGACGGTCGCAGCTCGAGGAGAGTGGTCGTCGAGCGTCCCGCGCCCTGGTCGACCGCGGACAGGCGGTGCTTCGCGTCGGAATCCGAGCGCGAACAGGCGGCGCACAGGAGGAGAACGACGAAGGGGACTCCGGACCCGCAATGCGTTCGGCGCGTGGACATGGCCGGCCCTCCGCTCACTGTCGGACTCTCGCGACCGCGGAGAAGAGCGCCCCCACCGGCGCGCCGTTCCTCCTGTCAGGACTGCCGGGACGCTAGGCTTCCCCAATTGGGGAGTCAATGCCCCGTCCCGCGCCGAGGAGGGCGGTCAGCGCGACGAGGGAGAGGACGTCGATCCGGTTGTGCTCGAAGACCCTCTCGATCTCTCCGCGCCTGCCGGCGAGATGATCGAAGTAGGCCTGGGGCGCGCGTTCTCCCGGAAGATCGTCCACGCGCCGAAGCCCGAGGAGCCGGTCCTCGAGCGTCCGCAGGCGATGGTCTGGAACCCCGCGGACATTCCGCCGGAAGGGGTGGAGGAGGTCGAGGTGCCGCTCGCTCCCGAAGAGCGAGGGGAGGCCGTGGAACCGGAAGCGGTCCTCGAGGCGGTGGCGATCGAAGGACTTGCCGCAGAAGGTGACGAAGGCGCCGGCCGCGGCGAGGTCGCGGCGGACGGCCTCGAGGAAGGCCCGCTCCCCTCCCGGCGAGGGGAGGAAGTGCTGCCGCAGGTGGACATCCTCCCCATCGACGCGGGCGATCCCCGCGAGAAAGACGAGGACGCCGGCCCCGCCGCCGAGCGAAGTCGTCTCCGTGTCGAGGAAGACGAGGTCGCGGAGGGAGACCTCGCCGAGCGAGGGGCAACGCGCCTCCTCGGCGAGCCGTCTCGGATCCGCACGGAGCACGGCGGCGAAGGAGACTTCGCCATGTCGTTCGTGAAGAGGAAGCCGGGCCTCGCGGAGGGGCGGGATGGCCCCCGGGGAACCGCCGAACCATCTCCGGAGGCGTTCGCCCAGCTCCGGGGGGGCTTTCGCCGTCTCCGTTTCGATCCGATGGAGCCGGCGGAGCCGATCGCGCAGTTCCGTCACGGAGTAGGTCTTACCCGACGTTTGCCGGGACCGCGAAGAAGGAACCAAGAAGCTCGACCGCCGTCTCCTTGCCGGCAGGCCCGACTTCCTCGGGAGGGCCGATGCAGGCGGGGCACCCGGAGCGGCAGCCGCACCTCTCGAGGATCGAGCGCGCCGCCCCGAGGATCTCCTCCAGGCCCGCGAAGGCCGCCTCGGAGAGGCCGACCCCGCCCGGGTGGTTGTCGTAGATCGTGATCGTCGGCGCCTCGAACCGCTTCGATCGCGCCTCCGCGACGACCCCGAGGTCGGAGGGCTCGCAGCGGACGAAGAGGGTCGCGGCGAACCGGATCAGGTTGCCGAGCCCCTTCCACGCCCCGGCGCGCGGGCCGGCGAGGAGGCCGAGGCGGGCCGCCGCCTCGGTGGACAGGACGAGGGCGAGCGACTCCGTCTCCATCTCCTCCGGCGGGAGCGTGAGCTCCATCGCGCCGCAGTTCTCGCGCGTGTAGTACCGGATCTTCTTGAACATCGGCACGATCGTCGTGACGTGGACCTCGCCGCGGTGGAGGGCGAATTCCCCGCGCTCGCGCCGCTCCTCGAGGGTGAGGACGCGGACCTCGCGCGAGACCTGCGCCTCCGTGAAGTAGTCCGTGTTCGCGCGCCGGGCGTAGGCGCGCCTCCCCTCGACGTCGAGGCGATCGACGACCCAGGTGTCCCCCTGGACCCCGACGACCGCCCCCTCGTGGAACTGCTCCAGGGCCGCGGCCCGGTCGAGCTCGGAGAGGGCGCTCCCTTTCTCGACGTCGATCAGGACGACGTTGTCCATGTCGGTCGAGTCGAGGCTCACGTCCTCCGCCGGGTAGGTCGGAGCCATCCAGTGGTAGCGGTCCCCTTCCCGGTGGAGGATCCCCGCCTCCGTCGCGAAGAACTCGAGGGTCTCGTCGACGACCTCGCGCGGGGCGTCCCCGAACCCCTCCCCACGGCGGAAGGGGAGCTCGAAGGCGGCGCACTTCAGGTGGTTGCCGAGGATGGCGAGATTGTCGGGGTCGATCGCGACCCGCTCGCGCCGGGCGTGGAAGAGGTAGCCCGGGTTGCCGCCGAGGTACTGGTCGTCGGGGCTCGCCCGGCAGAGCATCAGGGCGAGGGAGGGATTCCCCCGGCGGCCCGCCCTCCCCGCCTGCTGGAAGAAGGAGGCGACGGAGCCGGGATAGCCGACGAGGACGGCGACGTCGAGGGAGCCGACGTCGATGCCGAGCTCGAGGGCGTTCGTCGAGACGACCGTGTGGACCGCGCCACTGCGGAGATCCCTCTCGACCTCGCGGCGCAGCTCGGGGAGGTAGCCCCCGCGGTAGGAGCGGATCTTCCCGGGGTCCTCCCCGCGCCCGCGGGCGCCCTCCTTCAGGTACTTCACGAGGACCTCGGTCATCGGCCGCGACTTCGCGAAGAAGATCGTCTGGTGGTCCTCGCCGGAGAGGACCGGCGCGAGCCGCCTCGCCTCCTCGACGACGGAGGCGCGCAGTCCCGCGACGGCGTTCAGGAGGGGAGGGTTGTAGAAGACGTAGGTCTTCTCCCCCTTCGGGGACCCGTCCCGATCGACGACGCGGAGGGGCATGCCGAACAGCCGGCGTCCGTGCTCCGCCGGATTCCCGATCGTCGCGGAGCAGCCGACGAAGAGCGGGCTCGAGCCGTAGTACGCGCAGATCCGGCGCAGGCGGCGCAGCACGTTCGCCACGTGGCTGCCGAAGACCCCCGAGAGCGTGTGGACCTCGTCGGCGACGACGAACCGGAGGCCGCGGAAGAAGTCGGTCCACTTCGGGTGATTCGGGAGGATCCCCTCGTGGAGCATGTAGGGGTTCGTGACGACGACGTCGCCCCGGTCGCGCAGCCGGCGGCGCACCTCGGGAGGGGTGTCCCCGTCGTAGGTGAACGCGCAGGTCTCGACCGGGAGCCGCCCGAGCAGCTCGGTCAGCTCCGCGACCTGGTCCTGGGAGAGCGCCTTCGTCGGGAACAGGTAGAGCGCGCGGGCCGGCCGGTCGGGCGTCCCCTCCTTGCTCCGGACGAGGGCGTCGAGGATCGGCAGGTTGTAGCAGAGGCTCTTCCCCGAGGCGGTCGCGGTCGAGACGAGGACGCTCTCCCCGCCGTGGACGAGTTCGACCGCCTCGCGCTGGTGGGAGTAGAGCCGCTCGATTCCCCGCGCGCGGAAGGCCGCCCCGACCGCGGGATGGACCCAGTCCGGGAATCCCTCGAAGGTGCCCGGGCTCGAGGGGACGAACTCCCGGTGGACGACGCTGCCGGCGAGGGCGGGGTCGGAGCCGAGCCGCTCGAGGATGGAGGGGACGTTCACGCGCGCGCAGGGGGTCGGGTTTCTACTCCAGAGGGGGGCGGGTACTCACTCCACCGAGGGGCGGGTTCTTACTCCATGCGCGGAGACCCGACAACCCGGCGACCCACGTGGGTCGCGCCGGGTCGGCCCCCGCGCGTGGGAAATTTCCTCTAGCGCTTCCTCCCGGTGCGTCGTAGCACCGGGTACCCAGGACGCCCCAGGGCGGTGCGCGTCCCGGCCGGAGCCGTTCCGGCCGGCGGAATTCCGGCGTCGCCTCGTCCGGAAGAGGGCGCCCGCTTCCAACAGGAGTTGTGCATGAAGATCCCGTTTGTCCGGATCGTGTTCCTGTCGTTCGTCGGGCTCGGAGCCGTCGGATTCGCCCAGGAAGCGGCGAAGCCCGCAAGCGGCACGAAGAAGGAGAGCCCGGAGAAGAAGGCCGAGGCGGCGAAGGAGATCGCGGTGACGGGGGAGGTCGTCAACCTCGCCTGCCCGCTCTTCGCCGCGTCGAGCTCCGGCGCCAAGCACACCTGCGGGCCCGAGTGCCTGAAGGGGCGCGCGTGGGCGGGCCTGCTCGACGAGAAGAACGGCGACCTCTTCGTCGCGTGCGGGAAGGACCACGCCTCGGCGGCGCCGCGCCTCGCGACGTGGGCCGGCCAGCGCGTGACGATCAAGGGGAAGGCGACGGAGGGGAGAGGCCTCCGAGCCCTCCAGGTCGAGGAGGTCGCCAAGGCCGAGGGGGCGGCGCCCGCGGGGGCTCCGGTCCCGACGTCCCGCGAGGGGACGATCACCGGCTCCGTGGTGAACGTCCTCTGCGCCCTCCACCCCGCGTCGAACGGGGACCGCCACGCGTGCGACGCGAAGTGCCTCGACGGGGACCAGGTCCTCGTCGGGATCCGCGACGACCTCTCCGGGAAGATCTACGTCGCCTTCGCGCCGATGGAGCCGAAGGGGGACGCGAAGGGGGAGCCGAAGATCGCGATCGAAGCCCTTCGGCCCCTCGCCGGCGCCAAGGCGTGGGTGACCGGGAGGATCGTCGGGAACCTGATCGAGGTGACGAAGGCCGACAAGGCCTGAGCGAGTCCCGCCAACCATCCGGGCCGGCTGCCCGAGCGGCCGGCCCGGCCCTTTCCCGGTCTGCCTACGGGAGGGCCCGGAGCCTCGCGACGAGGTCGGAGGGGATCGTGAAGACGGTCCCCGAGGGGGCGAGCGCAACGCTCGCGCCCTCGTGCTCGGCGATCTTCACCTGCTCGGAGGGGGCCGCGTCGGCCGCCGGGCGGGAGGTCGGGCTCCCCTTCCAGTAGCGCACGACGAGGAGCGGATCCTCGAAGGGGAATCCCTCCCCGGTCCACGCGCGCGCCTCGTCCCCCTCCAGGCGGACGATCGACTCGACCTCCTTCGTGAAGGCCGGGTCCTCGGCCGGGGCGCTCGCGGTCCCCTCCGCGGCCTGCCGCATCCACTTCCCCCCCTCCTCCCGCGACCATCGCGCCTTGCGCGTCGCGCCCGCGGGGCGGGTGGCGGGATCGGCGGCGGGCTGCGTCTCCGGGGCGGGCTTCGCCTCGATCTCGACGGCGGAGAGGTCGAACTCGGAGAAGGAGACGACCTCGCGGGAGAGGTAGTGGAGCGCGTCGCGGCCGAGGAGGCGCTCGAGGTCCTCCGCCTTCATCCGGCCGACGTTCGCGGAGCCCTCCCTCCGCACGAAGAGGAACTCCCCCTCCCGCTTCCCGACGAGGACCTTCGTCGGCTTCCCCTTCGCCGCCACCTGGATCCAGCGGGGTGCGGCGTCGAGGCCGTAGCGCTTCAGGGCCTCGTCGAGGGCCGGACCCGAGGTCGGCCTCGTGTCCCCCCCGGCGAGGATCGGCGGCTCGAAGCCGGCGATCTCGAGCTTCTCCAGGTCCGCGAGGAGCGCGTCGGTCCGGTCCGCGGCGGTCGCCTGGTCCTTCGGCTTCAAGCGGAACGCGCGGCTCCCCGCCCCCTCGCGGGCGAGGACGACCTCCCCCTCCGGGCGCCCGATCCGGACCTCGTTCACCTCGTCCGAGAAGTTGCGGAAGAGCTTCCGGTCGAGGAAGTCCTCCGGGTTCTTCTCGAGCGCCTTCACGTCCTCGGGCTTGAGGGTCCAGATGAACTTCGAGCCCTCCCGCCGGGCGAGGACGCCCTCGGGGACCTCCTTCCCGATCAGGAGCCGCTCGGTCTTGTCCGATCCCTCCTGCACGACGATCTCGACGCGGGGGGGCTCGAGCCCGTAGTTGCCGTCGGGGCCGGGGGCGTTCTCGTGGAAGCGGGCGATCCGCCATCCGAGGATCTGGGCGACGAAGCCGTCGGCGACGAACCGGTCGGCGCGCTCCCGCCGCGGGGCCTGGAGGTGCCAGGCGTTCTCCTCCTTGCCGAGCGCGAGCGCGAGCGTCCCGTCCCGGAAGACCTTGAGGGACTGCGCGTCGAACGAGCGGACCGAGAAGACGCGCGGATCCCGGTACTGGTCGACGGTCTTGTTGACGGAGTTCCAGACGTTCGCCGGGGTCCGCACGACCCCCGTCGGCCTCCACTCCCCCTCCTTCCCCGCCTCCACCGGGGCGCCGACGCCGCAGTAGATGTCGTCCTTCATGATGTCCTCCCCGCCGACGAGCAGGCGCAGCCGCGTCGGGGCCTTCCCCTCGGCCCCCTTCATCTCGAAGTCGAGGACGGCCCGGGGCTTCGCCAGTCCGTACGCCTCGAGGCCGCCCCCCCCGCCGGCGGGGAGGTCGGCGGCGGGCTTGCGCGTGTTGTAGGCGACCGCCGACAGGATCTGGGAGAGGAGCGCCTCGTCCGCCGGGGCGTCCTGGAGCGGGTAGGTCATCGTCCAGGCGTCGGGTCCCTTCCGGACGAACTCGACGCGGTAGCCCATCTGCTGGTTGTCGACGCGCAGCCGCTCGACCGCCGCCTGCTCGAAGGCCCCGAGGAGCGTGGGGGCCTTCCCCTCCTCGGTGGCGGGATGCGCCTTCGAGACGTAGAGGTAGGCGCCCCCGAAGAGCGCGAGGACGACGAGGAGGACGACGGTCGTCCGGAAATTCATCCCCTCACCTCCGCCGGCGGAACCAGACGGCGGTCCCGGTGGCCACGACGAGGGCCGGCAGGAGGACGATGCAGCTCCAGACGAGGGTCGACTTCGTCCCCTCCTTCCGGAGGTCGATCCGGCGCTCCTCGGGGGGCTTGGACTCGATCGAGATCAGCGAGGTCCGCTCGAGGAGCCAGTTGACCCCGTTCATGTAGAGGTCCCTCCCGTACCGCAGGATCGCCTGGTTCGTGCCGCAGAGGGCGGAGCCGACGACGACGAGCCGCGCCTTTCTCGCCCCCCCCTCCGCAGGGGCGCTCGCCGTCCCCTCCGCCGGCTCCCGCTCCGCGGCGAGGGCGAGGGTGAGGACCGCCTCGTTCTCCCGCTCCTTGTCGAACTGGAAGTTCCACTCGTTCGCCTCGGGGAGGTCCTCCCAGGCGCGGCTCCCCGGGATCGTCTCGAGGAGGTTCGCCGTCGTGACCTCCGGAGGGGGGCTCGCCGTCCGCTCGAGGGAGCGGGAGAAGGGGACCCGCAGGTCGATGTCGGCCTGGGCGAGCGGGCGGGTGATCTCGTGGGTCGCGAGGGGACGGGCGAGGACCGTCGCGCAGTCCGGGGTGCCGTGGACGAACCCGCCGGTCAGGATGTCGAGGAGGGGCTGGCACACGATCCCGCGGCCGAGCTTGATCCCCCAGGACTCGAGGAGGCCGGTCGGCTCCCCGAGATCCTCGGGGCGGGGCGTGGGGTCGACGGCGAGGAGGAGGCGCCCCCCCCGGTCGAGGTGGGCCTGGAGGGCCTTCGTCTCCTCGGGCGAGAAGGCGCGCCGCGGGCCGAGCAGGACGACGGCGGAGGCGTCGTCGGGGATCGCCCGCTTCTCGGGGAGGTCGAGCTCCTCGACGCGGCACCCGTCCTTGCGCAGGAGGTCGGCCCAGCGGGAAGCCCCCTCCTCCTTCGTGTCGGTCGGGGAGGACTCCCCGTGCCCGGTGACGAAGAGGATCCTCCGCTCGGCCGCCTGCGTCACGGAGATGAGGGCGTTCGTGATCGCCGCCTCCGCCTTGAAGGCGAGGAGCCGCGGCCCCCGTCCTCCTCCGCCGAACATCCCCATGTCTCCCCGGTCGATGTCGGCGAGGTCGTCGAGGCGCACCTCCTTCTGCCGCGCCCCCTGGCGCAGCACGACGACGTTCGTCTCCGTCAGCTTGACCTCGAGGGCCTTCGCCTTCGCCTCCTCGAACCCCTCGGGCCCCAGGTCGTAGGCCTTGCGCTTGAACTTCTCGGGGTTCGCCCTCTCGTAGAGCCGCAGGAGCGCCTCCGTCTCCTGGATGACCTCCTGCTGGATCGGGCCGAGGAGGTAGTCGTCCGGGCGGAAGAAGGTCGAGCACTCGACCGGCTCGGCGAGCTCCCGGACGATCCTCTCCGTCCAGACCGAGAGGGTGTTGCGGGCGTGCTCCGTCCAGTCGAACTGCCGGCGCAGAAAGGAGCGCTGGGCGAAGGTGTTCGCGAGCACGACGATCCCCGCCGCGAGGAGGACCATGACGGCGACGTTCGCCCCGATCGCGACGCGCGTCCTCCGCCCGACGACCGTCCCCTTCACTTCCACTTGCGCGCCTCCACGACCCGGACCGTGAGGAAGAGGAAGAAGCCGGCGAGGGAGACGAAGTAGACGATGTGGGCGGTGTCGACGAGCCCCGTCAGGAAGCCGGAGAAGACGATCTCGTAGATCGAGTACCGCTCGAGGAGCTCCTTCGTCGCGGGGCGGATGGCGAGCGTCGCGAGGAGCGGCAGGAAGAAGAGGAGGAGGTTCAGGACGAGCCCGGCGGCCGCCGCCAGGACCTGGTTCGACGTGCAGGCCGACGCGAACAGGCCGATCGACAGGAAGAGCGCCCCGACGAGGAGCGTCCCGAGGAGACAGGAGGCGACGAGCCCGAAGTCGGGCTCCCCGCCGAGGGCCCGCACGAGGAGGAAGTAGAGGAGGGAGGGGAGCCAGAGGGCGGCGTAGTAGGCGAGGACCCCCGCGTACTTGCCGAGGACGACCGCGGCGTCGGTGACGGGCGCCGTCATCAGCATCTCGATCGTCCCGCTCCGCTTCTCCTCGGCGAACAGGCGCATCGTCAGGATCGGGGGGATGAGGAGGGCGAGGAACCAGTAGAAGAGGAACCCGCCGTAGAAGAACGGGATCGTCTGCTTGAGATCGCCGTCGACCGCCGGGTGCGTGAGGTAGATGTAGAAGAAGACCCCGTTCAGGAGGAGGACGATCGTCGCGATCCCGTACGCGATCGGGGAGTAGAAGAAGGCGGCGAGCTCGCGCCGGGCGACCGTCCAGGCGGCGCCGATCACGGGGCCCCTCCCCCGGGGGCGGGGGGACCCCCTCCGTCGGCGGGCGCCGCGGGCGCCATCTCGAGCGCGATCCGCGCGAAGAGCTCCTCCAGGGAGGAGGCCTCGCGGGCGAGCTCGCGGAGCATCCACCCCTTCGCGGCGGCGAGGCGGAAAACGGCGACCCGGGGGTCGGCCCCCTCGCGCGCCGTGAGGACGAAGGAGGCCGAGGTCGGCCCGGGCGCCTCCGCCGCCGCGGCGAGGACGCCGGGGACCGACTCGAGGGCGGACCGGATCGCGTCGGCGGGCCCCGGGGCGGACTCGAACCCGACCCGGTAGCGCACGCGCCCGCCGAGCTTCGCGACGAGCTCGTCGGGGGTCCCGTCGGCGAGGATGCGCCCCCGGTGGATGATGAGGACGCGCCGGCAGACCGACTCGACCTCGGGGAGGATGTGGGAGGAGAAGAGGATCGTCTTCTCCCCCTGGAGCGCCTGGATGAGGTTCTTCACCTCGATCCGCTGGAGCGGGTCGAGGCCGCTCGTCGGCTCGTCGAGGATGAGGACGGGGGGATCGGCGAGGAGCGCGTCGGCGAGCCCCACGCGCTGGCGGTAGCCCCGGGAGAGGGCCCCGACGAGCTTGCGGCGGACGTCGAGGACCGCCGCCCGCTCCATCGCCGCCTCGATCCGCGCCCGCCGGTCCCGCGGCGGGATCTGCTTCAGGCGGGAGCGGAAGCCGAGGTACTCCTCGACGCGCAGGTCGGCGTAGAGGGGGACGTTCTCGGGGAGGTAGCCGACGGACTTCCGGACGTCGAGGGAGCGCCGGAAGACGTCGTGCCCGGCGACTGCGGCCGCTCCGCTGCTCGCCGGAAGGAAGCCGGTGAGGATCCGGATCGTCGTCGTCTTGCCCGCCCCGTTGGGGCCGAGGAAGCCGACGATCTCCCCGGGCCCGACGCGGAACGAGACGTCGTCGACCGCCCGGGTGCGGGCGAAGTCCTTCGTCAGGTGCTCGACCTCGATCATGGCCGTCGCGGCGGGCTCGCGGCCCCACGATACGGAAAAGAGTCCCCCGATGTGGGCGGGGAAGGCGCCCCCGGCCGGCCCTCGATCCTCCCTCTCCTCATGCCGAGCGGCGGCCGCGCTACTTCTTCACTTCGAAGTCGGCGTCGATGACCCCCTCGTCCCCGGAGCGGGAGCCCCCCTCCTCCTTGCGCGGCCCCCCTCCTCCCGGAGGGGCCTCCCCGCCCGGACCCGGTCCCCGCCCCCCCGCCCGGGCGCTCGCCTCGGCGTAGAGAACCTCCCCGATCTTCTGCGCGGCGCGCTCGAAGGCCTCGATCGCGCGGCGGATCGCCGCGGCGTCCTCCCCCTTCGCCGCCTCCTCGAGCGCCTTCCTCGCCGCCTCGACCCCCTCGCGGTCGCCCGCGGAGATCTTCTCCCCGTGCTCCTTGAGCGCCTTCTCGGTGGCGTAGACGAGCTGGTCGGCCTGGTTGCGAAGGTCGACGACCTCGCGGCGCTTCTTGTCCTCCTCCCGGTTCCCCTCCGCCTCCCTCGTCATCCGCTTCACCTCCTCCTCGGAGAGCCCCGAGGAGGACTCCACGCGGACCTTCTGCTCCTTCTTGGTGCCGAGGTCCTTCGCGGAGACCTGGAGGATCCCGTTCGCGTCGATGTCGAAGGTGACCTCGATCTGCGGGAAGCCGCGCGGGGCGGGGGGGATGCCGTCGAGGTGGAAGCGGGCGAGCGTGCGGTTGTCCTTCGCGAACTCCCGCTCCCCCTGGAGGACGTGGATCTCGACGGAGGGCTGGCTGTCGGAGGCGGTGGAGAAGATCTGCTTCTCGCTCTTCGGGATCGTCGTGTTGCGCTCGACGACGCGCGTCATCACCCCCCCGAGGGTCTCGATCCCGAGGGAGAGGGGGGTGACGTCGAGGAGGACGATGTCCTTCACCTCCCCCATCAGCACGCCGGCCTGGATCGCCGCCCCGAGCGCGACCGCCTCGTCGGGGTTGACGCTCTTGTTCGGCTCCTTCCCGAAGATCTCCTTCACCATGGCGTGGACGGCGGGGGTGCGCGTCGCGCCCCCGACGAGGACGACCTCGTCGATCTGCGCCGGCTTCAGCTTGGCGTCGGCGAGCGCCCGCTCGCAGGGAACGCGCGTGCGCTCGATCAGGTCCTCGACGAGCGCCTCGAACTTCGCGCGGGTCAGGTTGACCGTCAGGTGCTTCGGCCCGGAGGCGTCGGCCGTGATGAAGGGGAGGTTGACGGTCGTCTGGATCGAGCTCGAGAGCTCGCACTTCGCCTTCTCGCACGCCTCCTTCAGGCGCTGGAGCGCCATCCGGTCGCGGCGCAGGTCGATCCCGTTCGACTTGCGGAACTCCTCGGCGACGAAGTCGATCAGCTTCTGGTCGAAGTCGTCCCCTCCGAGGTGGGTGTCTCCGTTCGTCGCGTTGACCTCGAAGACCCCCTCCCCGACCTCGAGGATCGAGATGTCGAAGGTCCCCCCGCCGAGGTCGTAGACCGCGATCCTCTGGTTCTTCTTCTGCTTGTCGAGGCCGTAGGCCATCGCCGAGGCGGTCGGCTCGTTGATGATCCGCTCGACCTCGAGCCCGGCGATCGCGCCGGCGTCCTTCGTCGCCTGGCGCTGGGCGTCGTTGAAGTAGGCGGGGACCGTGATGACCGCGCGGGTCACCTTCTCGCCGAGGTAGGCCTCCGCCGCCTCGCGCAGGTGGGCGAGGATCATCGCGGAGATCTCGGGCGGGGAGTGGAGGGCCCCGCGCACGTTCACCTTCACCGGCTCCTCGGGCCCGCCGACGATCTTGTAGGGGACGATCTTCTCCTCGGCGGCGACCTCCGCGTGGCGGCGCCCCATGAACCGCTTGATGGAGAAGACGGTGTTCTCCGGGTTCGTGATCGCCTGGCGGCGGGCGGCCGCGCCGACGAGGCGCTCCCCCGACTCCGTGAACCCGACGACGGAGGGGGTCGTGCGACCCCCCTCGAGATTCGGGATGACGACCGGCTGGCCCCCCTCCATCACCGCGACGACGGAGTTGGTGGTGCCGAGGTCGATCCCGACGATCCGCGACTTCGCCTTGCTCATGCTCCTGTCCCGGAGCGGCGCGTCCGGGGACCGGCGCCGCGGACGAAACCGCCCGTGGCGCGGGAGGTCCAAACCGCGTGCCGCATCGGTGTTTCCGGAACCGGCCCGACCCCGGACGGCGCCGGGCTTTGCGTCCGGGGCTCTCGGAGCAGGCCCGGCCCTCCCCGCGTCAGATTGGCAGGGCCCCGAACCTCCCCCGGATCTCCCCTGCCTTTCTGGCAGGAGGGTCAGGAGAGCCCGTACTCCTTCAGCTTCCGGTAGAGGGTCCGCTCGCCGAGCCCGAGGATGGCGGCGCACTGCTGGCGGTTGCCCCGGACCATCCGCAGGGTCGCTCGGATCGCCTCGCGCTCGATCTCGGAGAGGGGCCTCCCGGTGAGCCAGCTCACGCCGTCGGGAGCCTCCGGCGGCGCCGGCTCGGCGAAGGGCGCGGGGAGGTCCTCCAGCCGGATCGTCTTCCCCGATCGGGTGGCGGCGAGCGACTCGACGACGTTGCGCAGCTCCCGCACGTTGCCGGGCCACCGGTAGCGCTGGAGCGCCATCCGGGCGGCGGGCTCGACCGTCGGGGGCTTGCGCCCCTGCTCGGCGGCGAAGTGCCGGACGAAGTGGTCGAGGAGGAGCGGGATGTCCTCGGGGCGGTCCCGCAGCGCCGGGAGCTGGATCTTCACGACCGCGAGCCGGAAGAAGAGGTCCTTGCGGAACTCCCCCCGCTCGATCTTCTTCTCGAGGTCGAGGTTCGTCGCGGCGACGAAGCGGACGTCGACGCGGATCGGGGAGGTCGCCCCCACCCGCACGAGCGCCTTCTGCTCGAGGACGCGCAGGAGCTTCGCCTGCGTCGAGGGGGGCATGTCCCCGATCTCGTCGAGGAAGAGCGTCCCCCCGTCGGCGACCTCGATCCACCCCTGCTTGCTGGCGATCGCCCCGGTGAAGGCCCCCTTCTCGTGGCCGAAGAGCTCGCTCTCGATCAGGGTCTCGGCGAGCCCCGCCGCGTTGACCGGCACGAACCTCCCCTCGCGCCGGGGGGAGTGGCGGTGGAGCGCCCGGGCGACGAGCTCCTTCCCGGTGCCCGTCTCCCCCAGGATGAGGACGGTCGCGTTCGTCGGGGCGACCTGGGCGACGGTGTCGAGGACCTTCTCCATCGCCGGGGAGTTCCCGACGAACTCCTCGAAGCCGTAGCGCCGGTCGAGCGCCCGGCGCAGGTCGCGCACCTCGTGGCGCAGGCGCCTCGACTCGATCTCGCGGGCCACGCTCACCCGCAGCGCCTCGAGCTGGATCGGCTTCTCGAGGAAGTCGAAGGCCCCCTCCTTCATCGCGCGCACGGCGACCTCGACCGACCCGTGCCCGGTCAGGATGAGGACGGAGAGGCTCGCGTCCCGCCGTTTCGCCTCGCGCAGGACCTCGATCCCGTCCCGGTCCCGCAGGACGAGGTCGGTGACGAGGAGGTCGTAGCGGGACCGGGCGAGGGCCTCGAGCGCCGCCCCCCCCGAGTGCGCGACCTCGCAGTCGTACCCGACGCGGGAGAGCCCCTCCTCGATCGCCTCCGCCTGCCCCGGCTCGTCGTCGACGACGAGGATCCGGACCGTCTCCGGTCGCAGGCCGGGGGCGGGGCGCCCCTCGGGAGGGGAGAGGGCTTCGCGGGGGGAGCCGGTCACGGGGAGGGGGGGCTCCCGCCGTGGACCGGGAGGCGCACGGTGAACCGGGTGCCGCGGTTGACCTCGCTCCAGACCTCGATCGAGCCGCCGTGCTCCTCGACGATGCGCCGCGCCATCGAGAGACCGAGCCCGGTCCCCCCCGTCTTCGTCGAGAAGTAGGCGTCGAAGCACCGGGCGAGGACCTCCGGGCTCATCCCGGCCCCGGTGTCCGTCACCTCGACGACCGCGTGCGCCCCGTCGAGGGAGGTCCGGAGGAGGAGATCGCCCCCCTTCGGCATCGCCTGGCGGGCGTTCACGAGGAGGTTGAGGATCGCCTGGCGGACGAGCCCACGGTCGAGCCGCAGGGCGGGGAGGGACTCCTCGAAGGAGCAGCGGATCGCGACCCCCTGGCGGCGCGCCTCGGGCTCGACGAACTCGACCAGCTCGCGCAGGAGCGCGTTCGCGTCGGTCGGCTTCGGCGCCAGGTCGAAGCCGCGGGCCAGCCGGAGAAAGCTCTGGACGACCTGGTCGAGCCGCTTCACCTCGCGCTCGAGGATCCCCACGCGCTTCAGGATCCGCTCGGGGTTCTCGGAGGCCGCCTGGAGGTCCTCGCGCAGGAGCCCGAGGTTGATCAGCATCGTCGACAGGGGGTTCTTCACCTCGTGGGCGAGCCCCCCGGCGAGGGTCCCGAGGTAGGCGAGCCTCCCCTCCGGAGGCCCCTTCCCTTCCCCCCGCTCGCTCGGGTTCACGGTCGGGTCGCGAGGGGGGTCGCGAAGCGCGTCGTCACGAGGCGAGGGCGGGTCCGCCGGCCGCGGCGGACGGCCGCCGCGTCCCGCCCCGTTGGAACGGGTCCGCGAAGCGGCTACGCTTCCCGCCCGCGCCAACCTATCGGTCGGCGCGGTCGAACGCAACCTCGGACGACGCGGATGACCGCGGAACGGATCCGGGTCGACGCGGGCTCGCTGCCGGGCGAGACGCTCGATCGCCTCGCGCGGGCGCTCCGGGAGGGGCAGCTCCTCGCTCTCCCGACCGAGACCGTCTACGGGATCGGGGCGAGGGCGGACGACGAGGCGGCCCTCCGCCGCCTCCGCGAGGTGAAGGGGTCCGGGGCCGAGCGCTCCTTCACGATCCACATCCCCGAGCCCTCCTGGGTCGGGCGCCACGTCCTCCCGCCGCTGCGCCCGGCGCGGCGGCTCGCCGAGCGCTACTGGCCCGGCCCGATCACCCTCATCCTCCCCTCCGCCTCCGGGCTCCCCTCCGCTCCCGGGGGGTGGGTCGGGCTGCGCCTCCCCGCCCGGGAAGTGACGCGGGAGATCCTCCGGCGGGCGGAGGTCCCCGTCGTCCTCTCGAGCGCGAACCTCGCGGGGCAGCCCCCCGCCCTCGAGGCGGAGGAGATCGTCCGGACCTTCGGCGAGGTCCTGTCCGCCATCGTCGACGGCGGGAGGTGCGAGCTCGGACAGGCCTCGACGGTCGTGCGCGTCGGTCCGGGGATCTTCGAGGTGCTCCGGGAGGGGATCCTGACGGCGGAGGAGGTCCGGCGCGCCGCCGGCCGGCGCGTCCTCCTCGTCTGCACGGGGAACACATGCCGCAGCCCGATGGCGGAGGGGCTGCTCCGCCGCGCGCTGGCGAAGAAGCTCGGGACCGACGACCGGGGGATCGAGCGCTTCGGCTACCGCGTGGAGTCGGCGGGGCTCGTCGCCTGGGGGGGCGCGCCGCCGAGCGCCCACGCGGTCGACGTGACCCGGGAGGAGGGGATCGACATCTCCGCGCACCGGACCCACGCCCTCACGGCCTCGATGGTCCGGGAATGCGACCTCCTCTTCGCGATGAGCCGCTCCCACCTCGCGGTCGTCCGCGACATGGCCCCCGACTGCGAGCACAAGGCCCGTCTCCTCGACCCGACGGGGGCCGACACGCCCGACCCGTTCGGGGGGAGCCGGGAGGACTACCGGCGCTGCCTCGAGGCGCTCCGGCGCGGGATCGAGGCGGCCGTCGCGGAGCTCTGACCTCCCCGCCGCGATCAGCGGGGGGGGGAATCCCTCGCCTCCTCCTCGCGGAGGGCGGCGAGGACCTCCTCCGGCGTGCCCGACGCGAGGAGGCGGGAGCGGACCTCGTCCCGCGACAGGAGGCGGGCGACCTCGGCGAGCGTCCGGATGTGGAGGAGCTTCTCCCGGCGGGGGATCACGAGGAGAGCGACGATCGTCGCCGGGCGCCCGTCGATCGACTCGAAGCCGATCCCGCGGGGGAGGAGGCCGAGGGCGGCGATCGGCCGCTCGATCGCGTCGACGGCCGCGTGGGGGATGGCGACCCCCCGCTCCATCCCGGTCGACATCGAGCGCTCCCGGGTCATCAGGGCCTCGTGGACCGCCTCCCGGGCCTCGGCGGCGATCGCCCCGACCTCGGCCAGGCGCTCGACGAGCCGGCGGATGGCGTCCCACTTGTCCTTCGGCGCCATCCCGAGGAGGACCGCGTCGGCCCGCAGGAGCCGGGAGAGGGTCATGGAGGGGGGCGAGCGGAGAGGCGGGCGACGAGGCCGGGCGCGGGGGCTCCACATGATAGCCGGGAGGGACGCCGGGAGGTGCCGCCGGCCAGGGGAAGATCCCCGGCGCGAGGGCCGTCGAAGGCCGCGAGATACTCTCCGCCAGGTTTGCGACGGATGTCGACCCTTCGTAGGATCCCCCCCCGCTCGGCGCCGCGCGGCGCTTCCCCCAGGCGCACAGTCCCCGGCCGGAGAGGGAGACCTTGAATCCGACGATCCCCCCTCGCCTGCGCGCGGCGCTCTGCGCCGCGGCCCTCCTCCTCTCCTCCCTCTCCCCCGCCCTCCGCGCGGCGCAGGACGAGCCCCCCCCCCAGCCCCCCGTCCAGCCCGGGCAGCCGCCGATCCTCCCGGCGCCGAAGATCGCCGTGCGGCCCCAGGAGGAGACTCTCACGGAGGAGAAGGGGTACTACGTCATCAACTTCGATGCGAGCCAGGACGGGGTCACCCTCGAACAATTCATACAGATCTGCCAGGAGACGACGCAGCTCAACTTCACCTGGAAGCAAGAGACGGATGGGGCCCTCAAATCGACGAAGATCAAGCTCCTCGGCAAGAAGCGCATCCCGAAGGACAAGGACCGCTTCTACGCCTTCTTCCAGACGATCCTCAAGATCAACGAGTTCGTCTGCCTCGAGGTCGGCAAGCGGCCCCTCGAGGTGATCCTCCTCGTGAGCCTCCGCGGGACCGACCGCAACATCCTCAAGCAGAGCGCGACCTACATCCTCCCCGACGAGATCGAGCGCTACGCCGACAAGCCCGGCGCCCTCGTCACCGCGCTCGTCCCCCTCCAGTGGCTCGACTCGCGGACGACGGCGACGAACCTCCGCCCCTTCTTCACCGACCCGAACCTCGAGAACGTCAACACGATCGGGAACTCGAACTCCCTCCTCCTCACCGCGTTCGGCCCGACGGTCGCCGCCCTCGCGCGCCTCCTCGAGCTGATCGACATCCCCTCCGTGGAGCCCGAGCCCGCCTTCGACGTCGTGCCCCTCGAGAACGCCTCGGCGAGCGAGCTCGAGCCGCTCCTGCGCGAGCTCCTCGAGCGGCGCCGGACCGGGGGAGGGGGGGTCGTCGTCCGGGGGGAGGGGGCGACCGCCCCCCTCTCGCAGAGTTCCGCCCAGGACGAGGTGAAGATCCTCACGGACCCCCGGACGAATTCCCTCCTCGTCCTCGCCCCCGCCGAGCGGATGCCCGCCGTGAAGGAGATGATCGCGCGGCTCGACACCTCCTTCGCGGTGCGCGAGTCGAACTACCGCGTCTACTCCCTCAAGAACACGGACGCCGAGGAGCTCGAGGAGACCCTCAAGAGCTTCCTCCAGGAGACCCAGACCGCGCTCCAGCAGCAGCAGTCGGCCGCGGGGCGCGCGGGGGGGGGAGCCCCGGCGGTCGGGCAGCAGGCGACCGAGCAGCGCCCCGTCCTCGTCGCCGAGCCGATCTCGAACTCCCTCCTCGTCACGGCGAGCCCG